>JBMTTG010000089.1:0-10272 GCA_049449095.1 Phycisphaerales bacterium
CGGTGGAGGTGTCGCGGGCCGTGCGACCGGCGGCGGCGGTGGAGGCGTCGCGGGCTGTGCGATCGGCGGTGGTGGTGGAGGCGTCGCGGGTCGAGCGCTTGGCGGCGGTGGTGAAGGCGTCGCAGGACGAGCGACCGGCGGCGGCGCGGGCGCTGCAGGCGCCGATCCGCGTGAGACGTCTGAAGGTGCAGGCCTCGAAACCGACCGAGCCGAACCGGGCCGAGCCGAACCGGGCACCGAGTCCCTCGCGACGGACGCGGGAGGTGATGACCCAGTCGGAGGCGCGACGGATGACGCTGCAGGCGGCGAACTCGGTCTGGCGTCCGATCGCGTCGGCTTGCCGGAGGAGGAAGCCGTCGGCGTGCGAGGTTCCGACGCCGAGACTTCAGCGGCGGCAGGCTCAACCCGATCGGGCTCGAGCCCGCGTCGGTTGCGCGAAGGAGCCACGAGTTGATCCGGGCGCGGCCCGCGAGCCTGTTCCTCTCGAAGCGAGGCCAACGACTTGCCGACCGGCGACCTCGCCGGCAACGGTTGCTGGGGGGACTCCAACGACGCAGGCTTCTCTGCGATCTCCGGCGTGTCGGGAACGGTGGGTTCCAGATGCTCCCCAAGCGGATCGGCGGACGGAGGAATCGGGGCCTCCTCGGGTGGCTCGATCGCCGCCGGTGTCAGGTCGATCTCTCCCGGTCCGGACTTGATCGCTGCAGGCGACGGTTCGCGAGACTCCGGCTCGACCGCTTTCACGGCCGGCGGTTGGGGTTCGGCTTCGGGCTCCGCCGGCGGCGGCTGGTCGACGACCGCCTCCGCCAACACATCCGGTGGAAATCGGAGATCGCGAATCCTCGCGGCAAGATGCAGGCGCTCATCGCCGTCCAGACGCACCCAGTCGTCGGGGCGGACCTCCCCACGCCAGGCCATCGCGCGGACCTCCCGGGCTCGAAACGGCCCCCGCACCACGCCATCTCGGCTCACCACGTAATACGGCACATCCGAAGACTACCCACCCGTCCTCTCGAGGCAAGGACCGAGTTGGGGGTCTGCATCGGAAGGTTCCGTGGAACTGCCGATCGACGCGACGTGCCGTCGTAGACTCGTCCTTCCGGCCGCTCGGGCCGAGTCGCGAACCACGCTCTCCATGCTCTGGCAACCCTCCCTTCCCGATCGATATCTCTCGCTGAGCGAGCACGAACTCGCGGAGGCGATCACCGCCCGGCGTCGTGAACTCGGTCGGCGGCTTCTGATCCTCGGTCACCACTACCAGCAGGACGAGGTGATCCGCCACGCGGACCTGACCGGAGACAGCCTGAAGCTCAGCCGCCTCGCGGCCGAGGAGGCCCGGCGGCTCGGAAGCGAGTTCATCGTCTTCTGCGGCGTGCACTTCATGGCCGAGACCGCGGATCTCCTCACCGAGGATTCGGTCGCGGTGATCCTTCCCGACCTCTCCGCGGGCTGCTCGATGGCCGACATGGCCCAGTGGGACGAAGTGGTCGAGGCGTGGGAGGCGATCGAGGCGGTGCATCGGCGTTCCGGCGATGCGGTCCGCGTGGTGCCCATCACCTACGTCAACAGCAGCGCGGCGATCAAGGCGTTCGTCGGGGCGCGAGGGGGCGCGTGCTGCACGAGCTCCAACGCCGCGGCGGTCTTCGAGTGGGCGCTCGCCGGCGGCGCGACGCCGCGCGCGCCGGGCGAGCGGGTGCAGGTGCTCTTCCTGCCGGACCAGCACCTCGGCCGGAACACCGCGAAGCGGCGCGGCTTCACGACGGAAGTCGATGCTGCACGGGACGGCGGGCTCGCGGAGACGGCGCTCTGGAATCCGCGAAAGGAGCTCGGCGGCCTCGACGAGGAAACGGTCGCTTCCGCCAAGGTGCTGCTCTGGGCGGGGCACTGCAGCGTGCACAAGCTCTTCCGCCCCGAGCACGTCGAGGAGATCCGCGCCCGAGGGGACGGCACGCAGGTGCTCGTCCATCCGGAATGCTGCCAAGAGGTCGTCGACCTTGCGGACCGCGTGGGCTCGACCGAGTTCATCATCGGCCAGATCGAGCGGGCCGATCCGGGGTCGCGATGGGCGGTCGGCACCGAGGTGCATCTGGTGTCGCGGTTGGCGAAGGCCGCCGCGGGACGAGGCGTCGACGTTCGGATCCTCAGCGACTGCCAGTGCCTCTGCACCACGATGTACCGGATCGATCCGCCGCACCTGCTGTGGGCGCTCGATCACCTCGCGGAAGGACGCGTGGTCAACCGGATCTCCGTGCATGCGGACGCGAAGACCGACGCGGTGAAGGCGCTCGATCGCATGCTGTCGCTCGTCGAGAATCCGCTGCCTACCGCGGCGGTGGATTGATCCGTGGCCGGCGCCGACTCATCGGAGGAGCCGCAGCCGTCGCGACGCCGATCGCGACGGTGGTGGATGATCGCGGGGGGAATCGCCGTCGCGTTCGCGGTGGTGGTCTCGATCCTGCCGAGCGTGGCGGCGCCGCTCGCGGCCGCGGCGATCCGGGACGCGGTTCGGGCTGACCTGCCGGAGACGGCGGAGGTCGAGGTCTCGGTCTCGCTTGGATGGAGGTCGCCGCTCTCGGCCAACGTCGAGGTGCGGGACGGCTCGGACGTGGAGGCGTCGTTGGCGATCTCGACCGATCGCGGGATGTCGTCGTGGATCGGTCCCGTGCTCGGCGGCTCGGTGGGCGAGGTGCCGCTCGCGTTCACGCTCGTCGCGCGGCTCGAGGGCAACGCAGGGCGAGCGTTCCTCGATCACCTTCGACGTGAGGAATCCGCGACTTCGGGCGGCAGTCCTGCGGCGGGGGATTCCGCGGAGCCGACCGAGACGTCGGCCATTCCCGCCGGGCTTTCGATCCTCGCTGCCGGATCGATCGATCTCACGATCCTCGATCAGGAGGACGGGATCGATCTCGCGGTCGACTCGGAGCGTGTCGAAGTGAACCTGCTCGCCGATCGAACCGTGGAGGGCTCGATCGCCTTGCGGGTCGGACGGGTTGCCGACGCCGACGCGCTGCCGGGACGACTCGAGATCGAAGGATCGCTCTCGAATGCGCTCGTCGAGGATGGATCGTTCGCGTGGCCCCAGGCCGAGGGCGCCGTCGCCATCTCGTCGTCGGCCCTCGCGTTCGACTGGGATGGCCGCGCCGTGTCCATCGACTCGCTGCGGGCCAGCGGCGCCGCGAGTCAGGCCCGGGGAATCTCGCTCGCTGCGGCGCTGGCGGGGGCGATCGATGGGGCTGTCGTGAGCGGCGAGGCCGATCTTGCATGGCGATCGCCGTTTGCGGAGGACGGATCGCTTCGTGGCGATCTCGCCGGACTCGGCGGCCTGGCGAAGCTCTCCGGCATGCCGACGGCCGCGGTCGCGTCGTTCGTGCCCGCGCCGTACGACGAAGTCCTCCGCGACCTTGGCCCGGCGCTCGATGCGGAGATCGCGGTGCCGACGGATGCGGAGGCCTCGCTGGTGGCGAGGCTGTCGATGGATCGCCTGCGCGGCGAGGCGACCGCGCGGCTCGATCGCGAGACGGGCGAGATCGCCGCTGGCGCCGCCACGCTCTCGCTCGATCCGACGATGGGCTCGCTGCTCGCCGCGAGCGGGCTCGCGGTCGATGACGGGATCGCCCTCGATCGGCGGGTTCCGATCACGGTCTCGATCGACGGGATCGAGCTGCTCGACTCGAACGACCTGCGGATCGCGCGAGGCGAAGGTTCGATCGGCGCCGGCGACGCGATCCTGCGCGCGATGCTGCCGAACGCGAGGCTCGCGGGCGAGGACTCGATCGGAGTCGAACTCGCGTCGCTTCGTTGGCGGATCGCGGACGGCGTTCCCGCGCTCGAGGCTCGCGGCATGGTCGAAGTCGGCGGCGAACTCTCCATCGAGGTCGCGGCGGATCGGCCGCCGCTCGCGATCGCCGACTCGAGCATCGAGTGGTTCGCCGAGCCGCTCGGCAAGGCGCTCTCGCTGCGGGCCCGCGCCGAGTCCGAAGGCGCCGTCCTTCGGTTCGAGGAGCGCTTCGACGGGCTGTGGACCGGGCGAACGTGGCTTCCGATCACCGATCTCCGTCCGCACGGCAACCTCTCGATCGACGGCCTCTCCGCCTCTCGCCTCGAGCCGTGGATCCCCGAGGCGTATCGCCCGGCCTTCGCGGCGCAGGATCTCGGCGCGATCGCGCTGCAGCTCGGCACGCGCGTCGAGGGCGATCGTCTCGAAGGCGCGTTGCAGATCGCGTCGAACGGGTTGTCGCTCACGGCGCCGATCTCCCTCGACTCGCAGCGGCTTGCGATCGGGGAGGCGACGCTCGACGCGACGCCGAGTCCCGCGGCGTTCGCCGCGCTTCCCGACTCGGTTCGCGGCGGATGGCGACTGCTCGAGCCGACGACGCTCTCGATCGGCGCCGAGCCGGTCGTCTTCGCGCTTCCGGCGGTTCTTCGCGGTGAACTCGAACTGCCACCGATCTCGATGGCGATCTCGTCGCCTTCGATCGCCGTCGCATCGAGCGACTCCGACGAGCCGATCGTCGCGGAGGGGATCAGGCTGGCGTTGCGCCGAGCCGCCGACGGGTCGATCGATGCGGAAGGCTCCGCCACGATGCCGCCGTTCTCGCGCACGCTCGGCGATGCGGCGAATCGGGTGATCGAGAGCACTCGGCCGTTCGTGGCGAGCGCTCGGGTGGCGGGCATCGCTGCCCCCGAGTCGGCCTTCGGCTTCGAGCAGGCCGTGCTCGAGTGGTCGCCGATCGAACTGCTCGCGTCCGGCGAGGAAGCGAACGTCCCGACGCCGATCGCCGCCCATCGTGCGGCGGTCGATCCTCGCGGCGGCGAGAGCCTGGCGATCGTCGTGTCGCCGCTCGTCTCGCCGGAGTCCGGAGCCGCGACCCTGCGGTTCACCGGCCTGCTCGGTCGCATCGGCGAAGACGCATGGGCTCTCGACGGCGAAGGCGCCGCGAACGGGATTCCCGCGGCGCTTGCCTCGATCGTCGCATCGGATGGCGGACTGGTGGAACGGGCACTCGGCGACACGCTCGAGGCGACGATTCGTGCGACGGCGCTCTCCGGCGATTCGGGCGAGGTCGCCCTCTCGCTCAAGGGGCCGCGCGGTCGGCTCGATCTGCCACGGCTCCTCGTCGAGCCGGAGTTGCTGCGGATTCCCCTCGAGCCCGCGTTCTCCGGGCAGTTCGCGTTCTCGCCGAACCTCGTCGCCTCGCTCGCGGACCTGAATCCGATGCTCGGCCAACTCGAGTCGATGGAGGAGCCGATCCGCATCCGGATGTGGGAGTGCGCGATTCCGCGGGCGGGGGTCGGGCTCGAGCGGCTCGACGGCCAGGTGCGGGTCGACTTCGGGCGCGGTCGCTTCGTGCCGAACGGCGTCCTCGAGCGCATCCTCGTCGCGTTCGGCGACGCGAACGCGGAGGGCTTCGACGGGTTCGCCGATCCCCTGATCGCGACGATCCGCGGCGGGCAACTCTCCTACGAGAACTTCGCGGTGCGCTTCGTGCCGTTCCGCGACGGATGGCGCAACACGCTGAACTTTGCCGGGCGGATCGATCTGGCGCGATCGCCAGCCTTCGGCGAGTTCACCGCGGCCTACCCGGCCTCCTCGCTCGCGGCCTACTCCGCCGAGATCCGCAAGGTGCCGCCGGACGTGCTGGCGGCGCTGACCGTGCCGATGACCCTCTACGGCCCGCTCGACGGGTCGGACCTGAAGCTGCGGATCGACTTCGACTTCGGCAAGCTGATCGAGGAAGGGGTCAAGGCCGGAGTCCGCGAGGGCGCGAGGCGGCTCTTCGAGGACCTGCTCGGGCCGAAGCAGTGAGCGGCTGCCGATACACTGCGCCCTTCCGCTGGATGGAACCGAGAGGCCTCGACGCGTCATCATGAAGATCGTCATCTGCGGCGCCGGTGAAGTCGGAACCTACGCGTGCGAGGTTCTCGATCGCCGAGGCGAGTCGGTGACGGTGGTCGACCAGCGTCCCGAGCGCCTGCGGGCCCTCGAGGAGAACCTCGACATCCGGACGCTCGAGGGCAACTGCGGCCGCGCCGACGTGCTCGCCGAGGCGGGGTGCGCCGGAGCGGGACTCGTCTTCCTCGCGACCGACAACGACGAGGTCAATCTGCTCGCGGGCGCGATCGCCAAGAAGCTCGGTGCGAAGCAGGTGGTCGCCCGGGTCCACGACTTCGGCTACCTCGAGCAGGAGGAGATCGACTACACCGAGGCCCTCGGCATCGACGAGCTGATCTGCCCGGAGTACTCGACGGCGATCGCGATCGCGCAGACGCTGCGGAATCCCGCGGCGACGGAGCTCGAGAGCTTCGCGCGCGGCGATGTGCAGATGGAGCAGTTCGAGGTCGATCCAGCCGCGGAGGCGATCGGCAAGCCGCTCTCGTCGCTGCCGATGCCGTCCGGCACCCGGATCGCCGCGGTGCAGCGGGACGGTCGCGCCTTCATGCCCGACGGCTCGACCGCGGTCCAGTCGGGCGACGCGGTCTTCCTCGTCGCCTCGCGCGATTCCCTCGATCAGGCGCGGCGGCTCTTCCGTCCCGGCGATCTGCGGCGGCGTCGCGTGGTGATCATGGGCGGCAACGCGATGGCGGCGTGGGTCTGCCGGCTCCTCGAGGGCAGCGGGTTCTCGATCCGCCTCTTCGAGCGGGATCGGGCCCGGGCCGAGCGGCTCGCGGGCGAACTCGAGTCGGTCACGGTCCTCAACGCCGACCCGATCGACGCCACCGTCTTCAGCGAGGAGCGGATCGGCGACGCGGACGACTTCGTGGCGATGGTCGACGACGACGAGGACAACATCATCGGCGGCGTGCTCGCGCGGAGCCGCGGCGTCGGCCGCGTGGTGACGCTCGTGCAGCGGGCGGACTACCTCGACGTCCTCTACGACATCGGCGTCGATCGCGCGTTCAGCCCGAAGCTCGTCGCGGCGCGGCAGATCGAGGAGCTCCTCGATCGCGGCCCGATGCGCACGCTGAGCGTGCTGGCGCGGGGCCAGCTCGATCTCTACCGCGTGACCGCGGCGGCCGGCGGAAGGGCGGTGGGGGCGCGGCTCCGCACCGTGAAGCTCACGCCGCACTGGTCGGTGATCGCGGTGCAGCACGGCGACGAGACGATCGTGCCCGGTGCGGAGGATCAGATCGAGCCCGGCGACACCGTGCTGGTGCTCGGCCCGCATGGCCGCGGCGAGGACCTGTCGGAGATCTTCGGCGCGGGTTGACGCCCGCGGCAGGAGCCACGCGTGAACGCGAGCCTCGTCATCGCGGAACTTGGGCGGCTGCTGCTGCTGCTCTCGGCCCTGCTCTTCGGAGTCGCGTTGCTGGGGGTCTGGGACGGCTGGCAGTTGAGCCGTGCCGCCGACGAGGCGATGCGGCTCGCGGCGCGGGAGGACTGGCTCGCGGCGGCGGCGCTGGGACTTGCTGCGGGGATCGCGGTCGTGGGCGGACTCGCGATGCGTCACGGTGTCGCGTGGTTTCGCCGAAGCCGTCGGCGCGGACCGGGTCCTCTTGGGCGCCGCGAGGCGGTGCTGCTGGTGGCGTGCTCGTGGCTCGTCGGCGGAGCGCTGGCGGCGCTTCCCTACATCGCGTGGGGCAAGTGGGAAGGCCCACTCGGCAAGGAGGTCGGGCTGCACGAGGTGGTGCCGTGCCTCTTCGAGTCGATCAGCGGCCTCACCACCTGCGGTGCGACGATCGTCACCGACATCGAGAAGCTGCCGCGGTCGATCCTGCTGTGGCGTTCGCTCACGCAGTGGATCGGCGGACTCGGCGTGGTGCTGCTCTTCGTGGCGGTGCTGCCGTCGCTCGGAGTGGGCGGCAAGCGGCTCTTCATGGCCGAGTCGACCGGTCCATCGCCGGAGGGCCTGCGGCCGCACGTTCGAAGCACGGCGCGGACGCTCTGGGGCTTCTATGTCGCGCTGACGCTGCTGCAGACCCTGCTGCTGATGCTGTGCGGGATGACCTTCTTCGAGGCGATCAACCACGCCTTCACGACGCTTTCGACCGGAGGCTTCAGCACCCGCAACGCGAGCATCGCGGCGTTCGACTCGGTCGCGATCGAGGCGGTGATCGTGCCGTTCATGGTCTTCGGAGGCGTGAGCTTCGTGGTGTACGACCGCCTGCTCAAGCGTCGGTTCGACATGGTCTGGCGGGATCCGGAACTGCGGCTCTACCTCGGCCTGCTGCTCGGCGCATCGCTTGCGATCGCGGCGGCGCTCGCGATCCGCCACGAGCCGATCCTGCAGGTCTCGGGAGTCGAGTCGGCGCCCGGGGTCTTCGCGAGCCTTCGCGCCGGGGCCTTCACGGCGGTCTCGATCATGACGACGACCGGCTACTGCACCGCGGACTTCGACTACTTCCCTGTTCCCGCGATCGCGGTGCTGCTCGTCCTGATGTTCATCGGCGGCTGCGCCGGTTCGACCGGCTCGGGCGTGAAGGTCATCCGCGCGTGGATCGGCATGCGGCAGGTGGTGGGCGAGATCGAGCGCGAGTTCCGTCCGGCGGTGGTGCGCCCGATCCGGCTCGGCAAGCGGATCGTCGATCCGGTCACGGTCTCGGCGTCGATGTCGCTGTTGGTGGCGGCGATGCTCGCGGTGGCGATCGGGACCTTCCTGATCTTCGCGTTCGAGGGGCCCGGGTGCGATCCCGGCACCGCGTTCAGCGCGGCGCTCTCGAGCATGGGCAACGTGGGCCCGGGCCTTGGGCAGGTCGGGGCGATGGAGAGCTACGCGGCGATGAGCCATCCCTCGCAGATCGTGCTGATGGCGCTCATGGTCCTCGGCCGCCTCGAGTTCTTCGCGGTGCTCGCGATCTTCACGCGAAGCTTCTGGAGCCGCGGGTAGGCGGCGTTTGCATCCGACGAGGCCTGGCCCGGCGATGCGTGACGATCCCGGGGTCGTTCATTACGCTTCCGCGCGATCGTTGCCGGCTCGCCCGATGGTCGGGGTCCGGTTCCGAGGACTTGGTCTTCGATGTGGCGTTCGCTTCGGTGGTCCCCGCCGCGGCATGTTTCGCCGTTGCGGAGCTCAGGAGGCGTGCGATGACCGACAGCAGCCAGTCCGACCGGGTCCGATCCGACACGCATGAGCCGGCCCCAACGTTCGCGGAAGGTGCGAAGTTCGCCGGCGAGCCTGCGGAGACGGCGGATCAACCTCGAGGTGGCGGCGGCGGGTCGGATCGGGGTGGGGATGACGCAGACGGCCTCGAACGTCCGGGTGACGAGATCGGTCCCTACAAGCTGATCTCGAGGATCGGCGAGGGCGGCTTCGGCGAGGTGTGGCTCGCGGAGCGTCGGCAGCCGTTCGTGCAGCGGGTGGCGCTGAAGCTGATCAAGCCGGGGATGGACTCGAAGAGCGTGATCGCGCGGTTCGAGCAGGAGCGTCAGGCGCTCGCGGTGATGAACCATCCGGGCATCGCGAAGGTGCTCGACGGGGGCATGACGCCGAAGGGGCGTCCGTACTTCGCGATGGAGTTCGTGAAGGGCGAGCCGGTGACGGAGTTCTGCGACGCGCGGAAGCTGTCGCTGCGTGAGCGGCTCGAGTTGTTTGCGCAGGCGTGCGAGGCGATCCAGCATGCGCACCTGAAGGGCATCGTGCACCGGGACCTGAAGCCCTCGAACATCCTGGCGTTCGAAGGGGAGGGCGGCACGCCATCGCTGAAGGTGATCGACTTCGGGGTGGCGAAGGCGATGAGCCAGTCGCTGACGGAGAAGACGATCTTCACCGAGACGGGTCAGATGATCGGGACGCCGGAGTACATGAGCCCGGAGCAGTCGGATCCGACGAGTGCGGACATCGACACGCGAAGCGACATCTACTCGCTGGGGGTGCTGCTGTACGAACTGATCGCCGGGGCGACGCCGTTCGACGGGAAGGAGTTGCGAAGCAAGGCGTACGGCGAGATCCAGCGGATCCTGCGGGAGGTGGACCCGCCGCGACCGAGCGACCGGCTGTCGACGATCTCGACGAAGGACCGCGAGACGGCGAGCCGGATCGAGCGGACGCACGGGGTGCGTCTGCGGGAGCTGGCGAGGACGCTGCGGAGCGAGCTGGAGTGGATCCCGCTGAAGGCGATGCGGAAGGAGCCGCGGCACCGGTACCAGACGGCGATGTCGCTGGCGGAGGACGTGCGGAACTACCTCGACGGCAAGCCGCTGATGGCGGGCCCGGAGTCGACGGGGTACCGGGTGCGGAAGTACGTACGTCGCCACAAGGCGCTGGTGACGAGCGCTGCGGCGGTGGCGATGGCGCTGGTGGCGGGGCTGAGTGTGGCGACCTGGCAGTGGCGGGT
>JBMTTG010000090.1:0-10224 GCA_049449095.1 Phycisphaerales bacterium
CCTGCAGGCAGGCGCCCGGCCTTCGTCTTGATGGCGACCGATCGGCCGCCCTGCAATCGCCACAGCCCCTTCTCAGGAACGGTGGCGAACGATCCCAGGCGGGCGACGCCCGCATCCCTCGGTCCGGGCGTCCGCTGCCCGAGAGGCACCGAGGCGTTCGGCCGTCCATGGCCGAGCACGCGACAACGGGATGAACGTTCGGGCTGGTTGCCCCGACGCACCCGGGCGGATCGACGTCTTGCCGATCCCCTTCAAGCCGAGGCCGATCCATGGCCTCGAACCCGAACCGGCGCCGGCGGATCGGCCGGCGACCCCGCGCTGCGGGCGGCGCGCCATCCGTGGCGGCCGACCGAGCCTGTCGCGACGAGGAGCGGTCATGCTCCTCATGACTGGTTCTTCCTCCCCGCCTCCGCATGGGCCGCTCGGGCCCGTCGCCAGATCTCCGACTGGCGGCTGCGGATGGCGGTCTGCTCGGCCTCCCATCGGGCCGGCGACATGAGTTCGAGGTGATCCCGAACGCCCGCGATCACCACCGCGGAGTCGATCGAGAAGTCCTTGAGCAAGCGATCGGGAATCCGGATCCGCCCCGCGGAGTCGACCACGCACCGGGAGGCCTGCGAAAAGAGATGCCGCTCGAAGGCGAGCATGTCCTCGTCCCCCAGCAGCGAGCCGCCGAGCGCCGAAGCGAACTGCTCGAAGGTCCGCTCCGGCCAGAGCCACAAGGTCTCGTTCGCGCCCGGGGCAGCGATCAAGGCCTCGCCGTGCATCTCGGGCTTGAGGACGCCGCGGATCTCGGCGGGAATCGCCAAGCGTCCCTTCGGGTCGATGCTGTGATCGAATTTGCCGAGCAGCAGCACGCATCAAGGTCCTCAGGGCGACCACACGGGTCCGTCGAAGGCCTCGCCATCGAGGCGGGCGGAGACTAACCCACTTTGCCCCACCTCACAACACTTTTTCCCACTTGTCGCCACACATCGCCCCACCAAGGTCCGAGAGCCATCACAAACCCCTGTCTTGCGTGAGGTTGCATATTCCACGATTCATCCACATTGCTCGATCCGGTCCTGCCGATCGCCGATGCCTTCCCGGCAACCGCCCATCAAGGCACCTCAGATGAGCCGTACCCACTCCGAACCTCAGCCGATGGCGATCGAAGCGCTCTCCCGCATGCCGCGGGGGCGCATGCTGCTGACTGCCGCGGCCGGCGACCTTCGCCGAGGGCGAATCGTGGAGTGGGTCCAGCAGTGCGGCACGACGCCCCCGTCGATCATGCTGGCACTGCCCAAGGGCGACCCGATCAGCCCGCTCATTCGGGACAGCCGCCACTTCTGCCTGGCGATCCTCCGCGGGATCGATCCGCTGCTCGAGCGGCTCTTCGCGACCCGGCAGGAGAGCGATCCCTTCCTCGGCCTGCCGGTTCGCACCGCGCCGTCGGGCGCGCCGATCGTCGATCGGGGCGATCTCGTGATCGAGTGCGAGATGATCCGCCACCTCGACATCGACGGCGACTGCGAGCTCTACGTCGGCGTGGTGCGCCACGTCGAGCCGCTGAATCCGCCTCCTCGCGTCCGCGCGGCGTCGGCGAGCCCGGCACGCCTCGAGGAACCTCGCCTTCGCACCAAGGATGCGAAGCCCGCGGCGCCCTCGCGAAGCTCGCGCCTGCGTCGCGAGAAGTGAGCCGAACGCCCGACCGCCTCGCGTAGCATCGGGCGATGAGTTCCTCCACGCCGCTTCGCCCCGGCTTCACCGCGACGGGGAAGCCTCGCAATCCCTCCAATCGACTCGGTCTCGACTATCGACGTGAGGCCGAGGCGTTCACACGACGCCCGCGCGCGATCCTCGATGCCCATCTGCATCTGGCCGGACCCGGCGCGGTTCGGATCTTCCGCGAGGCCGCTTCGCTGTACGGCGTCGGCAAGTTCCTCTCGATGACGCCGCTCGAGCTGGTGCCGGCCGTCCAGGACGAGCTTGGCGACGACGTCCGCTTCATCGCGGTCCCCAACTACTTCGGGGCCGATCGGCGGCACGAGCATGGACCGGGGTTTCTCGAGGCGATCGAGACGTTCCACGGCATGGGCAGCCGCGTCGTCAAGTTCTGGTCGGCCCCGCGGGGACTCGACTACGGCCGCGAGTCCGGCGCCCCCGACCTGCTGCGGCTCGACAGCCCCAATCGGCTCGAAGCGATGCGGCTCGCCGCGGACCTCGGCATGACCTTCATGGTGCACGTCGCCGATCCGGACACCTGGTTCGCCACCCGGTACGCGAACGCGTCGCTCTACGGCACGAAGCGATCGCACTACGAACCGCTACGACGGATGCTCGATCGCTTTCCGGTGCCGTGGATCGCGGCGCATTGCGGCGGATGGCCGGAGGATCTCGACTTCCTCGACACGCTGCTCGAAGCCCACCCCAACCTCTCGCTCGACATCAGCGCCACCAAGTGGGTGGTGCGGGAGTTGTCGCGACATCCGCGCGATCGCGTCGCGGCGTTCTTCGCACGCTGGCGAGGCCGGCTGCTCTTCGGCTCCGACATCGTCACCCACGAGGACCATCTTCGGAGCGGCGAGAAGACCGAGATGGGCGCCAAGGCGAGCGATCCCGACTCGGCCTTCGATCTCTACGCCAGCCGCTACTGGGCGTATCGCACGATGCTCGAGACCGCGTGGTCGGGCGAGTCGCCGATCGCGGACCCGGATCTCGCAGCCGTCGATCCTTCGCGATTCTCGCCCGACGACGCGCCGCCGCTTCGAGGCCTCGGACTCGCCGAGGAGATCCTCGACGACCTCTATCACGAAGCGGCGCGACGGCTCTTCGAGGATGAACGGGATGCCCACGCTCCGGCGAGCGCGTCGGCGAACCGTCCGGTCGACCGCTCGCCCGCCTGAGCATCGCTTCGGCGGAGCCGACCTTCTCGGATCGCGTCGAGCAGCGCCGTCGCGCTTCGCGGCGGCGGCTCGCAAGGCACGAGCGTGTCGCGGGTTCCACGCAGGAGCGTGCTCCAAGGCCGCTGATCCATCGCGAAGAGCGGGACGCCGGCCCAACGCGCCATCCACGGGAGCAGCGCCGCATCGGCATCCCGTTCGACGGGACCGCCGACGATGAACGCCGCATCGAGGGCGCCGATCCACGAGGCGGGATCGCTCCGCAGCGGCGCCACTCGCACCGACGGTGCGACGCCCGTCTCCGCGATCAGCGTCGACACGCCCTCCTTCGAGAGTTCCGACTCGTCGACGACGAACTCGCGGATCGCGAGGCTGAGCACCGAGAGCGCCGCGATGTTGAAGCCGTCGCGTCGCGCCGAACGCCCGTGCACGGCGCTCGGGCCGGCCACCCACAGCCCCATCGCGAGCCCGGTCGGATCGAGTTCGAGTTCCGCTCGCCGCTTGGGGCGGCTTCGAACGGAGTCGAGCACCGCCTGCGCCATCGCCTCGCCCGGCTCGACCGGAACCGGACGCACCGGTTCGAGCCGCCAGCGCAGCGCTGGAGGCAGCGCCTCGAGCCAGGCGTCCCACGCGGCGATCTCGAGACCGCTTGAAGCCCAACGACGCAAGCGCCACGCCTCGAACCGTGTCGGCAGCCGATCGAGCAGCACGGTGCGGGGCACCCGTTCGAACGCCCGACCTGCGATGGAGCATCCCGCCTCGACCGACCACGCCACGATCGCCGCGACCGGCGCGATCCGCTGCGCTTCGTGAAGCCAACGTCGATTCCAACGAGCCGAGGGCGAGGGGCTGCGCGCGAGGCGGGGCAGGCCCGAGCCGGGCCCCTCCCCGATCGCGGCCTCGACGTGCGCGAAGCCGGCAAGCCGCGAGGCGGCATCCCGCACGAGCAGGGCCCGCAGCGGCGCCGTCTCGAGGCGATGGTCGAGCAGATGGACGACGATCGGGGCGTCGGTCATCGCGGGCCGAGGTTCTCGCCCAGATCCACGCGATCGTGCTCGTAGAAGAGTCGCGAGATCTGGCGCCCGAGGCGATCGGCGAGCTGATCCTCGACGCCGCGCCGTCCGCTCGGCGTGCGGAGCAGGTCGGTGCTGATCTCGCGAAGCTGCGCCTGCACCTCGCGCCCTTCGGTCTCCTCCGGGCTCGGGAAGGCCCGCATCTTGCCGTCGATGTCGAGCACCCGCACGAACGCGCTCGAAGTCGGGCGCGGCGAGCCGTTCTCGTCGACGAGCGAGAACTGCGCCACCTCCACGAAGATCAGCTGGTCGACCTTGAGGCCCTTCGCGACCGCCTCCATCGACAGCCGCTTGCCGCTTCGCTCGTTGGTGCGGACGTACGCGATCACGTCTCGCGTGCTCACCACCTCCGGCACCGCCTTCTCGTCGAGCAGCCGCGTGGCGATCGCCTCGCCGAGTTCGACCCGCAGCGAAGTCCGCGGCAGGATCGTGCGCTGGTCGTCGACGAGGATCGCGGTGCGGGTCTTCTCGAGCGTGAAGGCCGCGTCGATCGTTCCGGGCCCCTCGATCGCGTAGGCGATCGGCGCGACGATGTTGCAGCCGCCGACCGGGAGGCCGACGAGCGGAACCAGCGCCAGGACCGCCGCGAGCGAACCGCGGGCGATCAGGCGTCGGGGTACTTGTCCTCGATGTGGTCGAAGAAGAGCCACGCTGTCTTCTGCAGGAACTTGGTGAGAAGGCCGGTCTCGATCTGCCGTGCGTTGGCGCTCTCCCGCGAGACGCCTTCGAGATCGGGGAACTTGACGGAGACGGAGTAGGTCGCGGCGAACTCGTCGGCATCGAGGCTGCCGGACTCGATGACGCCGATCGTCGCCGCGCAGACGCCGTCCCAGAGCCAGGTGTTGCCCGGCGGATGGAGGCGGTACTCGTAGATGTCGACGAGCACCACGCGTTCGACGCCCAGGTCCGACGCGATCTGGCCATAGGGAAGCGCCGCCCAGTGCGGCGTCTGATACTGCCATTGCAGCACCACTCGCGGATCGAGCACCTGCGCCCCCTCGACGTTCGTCGCGATCCGCGAGGAGAGGTTGGCCGTCACATTCGCGCCGACGGTCGGGTGCTCGTAGAGCATCGAGGGATCCGACTGCACCACCACCGCGACGGAGCGATTGCGAAGGCCGTCGTACTCCGCAAGCACCTCGATCTGCTTGGATCGCTCGAACTGCGAGGAGAGGGCGCCGGCGAGGCCGAAGACCTGGCAACCGGCGAGGCCCCCGAGCCATGCCGTCGCCACCACGGCGCCGATCCACGAGGCCAGGCGGGCGATCCTCATCCGGCACCTCCACCGGTCGCGAGCGGCAGGGCCATCGAGTCGAGCCTCATCGCCGCGATCTTGTAGACCCACGCGAGCGCCGCCACGGCGACGAAGCCCCACCAGAATCGTCGCCCCATCGCCGACCAGAGCAGTTCCCACGAACGCGAGCCGGTGACCGCCGTCCAGGCGGCGATCAACGCGACGATCGCCGCCGCGAGCGCGAGCACCGCGCCGGCGGGCTGGGTCGCGAAGGCGTCGAGCAAGGCGCCGCGGGACGCGAAGGCGAAGGCGGTGGTCATGCCGCAACTCGGACAGGGCATGCCGAGGCCGGCGATCCAGCCGCACGCGGGAAGTCCCAGTTGCTCGTGGGTGCCCACGCCCGAGCCCGAAGGCTCGAGCCACGCCGCCACCAGGAGCGGGGCAGCCGCCGCGGCGGCGATCCCGGCGGCGACGAGACGCTCCCCCGCGGCCAGCGGGACGGGGCGTGTCGCAGCGGAGGTGACAGCGGCAGAGGACATCGCGTCAGGGTACGTTCGTCGGAAGATGCGGGCAACGAGCGGCGACGATGCGACGCGGTCGCCGAAGCCAGCGAACCCCAACCTTCAGGTCGGAACTTCCGTGCACATGCCCGAGACGCCAGACGACTCGAATCGCCGCGCCTTCGAGCCCTGGGTCGACGCCCATCTCGATCTCGCCTACCTCGCGGAACTTGGTCGCGACCTCGAGGCCCGGATCGGTCCGGGACAGCGGGACTGCTGCAGCCTTCCGGATCTCGCGGAGGCTCCGGTCGATCTCTGCCTCGGGACGATCTTCATCGAGCCGGGCCTGGACCATGCGACGCATCCCTGGGGCTATCGCGATCGCGACGATCGCGACGCCGCCGCGGCGGCGGGGCGCCGGCAGCTCGCCCGCTACGAGGCGCTCGAACAGGCGGGGCGAATCCGAATCGTGCGCTGGCGCGAGGATCTCGATGAGCCGCGCGACCCGCGACTTCGCGTGGTGATCCTCGTCGAGGGCGCCGACTGCATCCGCGGCGGCGAGGAACTCTCGTGGTGGTTCGAACGCGGCGTGCGGGTGCTCGGGCTCGCCTGGGCGATGGGCACTCGCGCCGCCGGCGGCAACAAGATCCACGGAGGGCTCTCGGCGGAGGGACGTGACCTCGTCGCCGCGGCGGACCAGCTCGGCATCCTTCACGACGCTTCGCATCTCGCCGACGCGGCCTTCGACGATCTGCTCGCCTGCACCGACCGTCGCGTCGTGGCGACGCACTCCAACGCGCGATGGCTGCTCGAGGATGGCGACAACCAGCGGCATCTGACCCGCGCGCAGATCCGATCGATCGCCGAGCGCGACGGCGCGATCGGCCTCAACCTCTACGGGAACTTCCTCGCGAGCGGCCGCGATGCGACGCTCGAGGACTGCGTGCGGCACGTCGAGGCGATCGCGGAGATCGCCGGCCGCGGTCGGGTCGGGCTCGGGTCGGATCTCGACGGCGGCTTCGGCACCGACCGCCTTCCGGAGGGGCTCCGGCATCCGTCGCAGTACCGCGACCTCGAGGCGGCGCTCGCAGACCGGGGCTGGCGCGACGCCGAGCGACGCGACTTTCGCCGCGACACGTGGCTCAGGATTCTTCGGGCGTCGCTGCCGAGTCGCACTCCGCCGCCTCGTTGAGGGGCAGCATGATCCACCCCCGCTCGCGCCCGATCGAGACCGACGCGAGCAGATGCAGCCGAATGCGGCTGTGGGCGAGCGGCATCGCGTCCCGAGCCCGCGACGTCACGAGATCGATCCGCAGATCGGACGGATCGCTCGCCTCGATGCCGGGGCACGCCAGGCGAAGCATCGCCGCGTGATCGGCCGCCCAGGCGGCGGTCGCCTCGACCTCGATCAGCCGATCGAGCGGCGCGACGAGGTGAAGCCGACCCTCGGCATCGACGCCAAGTTCCACCGACGGGTGGTACGGGCACGCGATCGGAAGCGGGCTCAGCGTCTCGAAGCGCGGCAACAGCGGCGACGGAAGCGTTCGCGACTCGATCTCCGCTCGACCGTCGCCCGGGTCTCCGCCGAGCATCGACGCCTTGACGAATCCGTCGACCGGCGACGGCGGCAGCTTCGCGGCCTCCCCCCGCGGCGGCGGCTCGGCGAACGAACCCTGCCCGATCGAGTTCCAGTCGCCGGCACGCCCCGCCACCAGGCGGCGAAGCGAGGCGGCGGAGTTCTGCACGGGGGTCGAGACGGAATCGTCGAACGCCTCCCCCATCGCCGCGGTCTCGATCTCGGGCTCGCGCGGCTCGCATGGCAGTTCGGCCTGTTCGATCGCCTCGGGCGGCAGCGCAAACGGCCACGGCTCGCCGGCGGTCTCGAGCGGCTCCTGCGGCGCCTCGTCCATCGGCTTCGATCGCGGCAGCGACGACGGCGGGGTCGCGCGCAGCAGTTCGCGCAGCAGCGAGGGCACGTCTTCGAAGGTGATGGTTCGCGAGGCCGGAAGCATGAATCGAAGCGTCGACTCGAGCGGCTCCATGCGGGGCATCGCCAGCGTCAGGGGAAGTCCCATCGCCAGGAACGCTTCCGCGGTCCGATTGAGCTTCGTCATCGCGTCGGCGACCTGGACATCGCCCGCGCCGAGCACGCCCATCGAGATCGGCGGGATCGCTCGGCCTTCGACCATCGCCTCCTCGGCGAGCGCCTTGATCAGGCGATACGCCGCGACGACCGCCGCCTCGTCGGCACCGGTGAGCAGCAGCACGCCATCGCGTCCCGCCCGAAGGACCTGCGCCGGCGAGGCGGACGCCTCCGGCACGACGATCCAGCGCCGCGCGAGCCGCGTCGACAGTTCAAGGGCCTCCCGAAGATCAAGGGGTTCCGCCGGCTCGCCGGAGCGGCCGCCGCGGAAGACCTCGACGTGCACCTGCCCCGCGACGAAGCGCACCAGGCCGGTCGGGCCCTGGTCGCGCGCGAGGCGATCGGAGAGTTGCGCGAGCCACAGGCCGGCCGAGACCGGCAGGTGCCCCGCCACCGCGACGGTCACCGCCGGCAGCGTGCCTTCACGGCGCATCGCATCGGCCGCGGCGGAAGCCTCGGCGGACGGCGCGGCGCCGAACTCCTCCTCCGGCGTCAGGAAGAGGTCCGCGAGATCGTCGAACGGATCGCGTGGTCCATCCATGGTCAGCGCCCCGGGACCCGGAGGAGATTGGCCTCACCCTCGGGTCGCGAAACCCGCTCGAGGTTGAACGGATCGATCGATGGCGTCTCGTCGATGACGAGCCGGTACTCGTAGCTGCCCGGCGGCACCGCGATGAGGATCGCGAACGTCCCGCTCCGCTCGTCGAGCCGCATCGGGAAGGTCTGCACGCCGCCGCCGAAGTTCGGGCCGAAGTCCGCCACCACCGCCATCGACGAGGCGCCCGAGGCCGGCTGCGCGAACCGCACGCCTTCGTCCTCGAAGCTGACGCCCATCGGATGCCGGGCGACCGGCGGCGGCTCGACCGCGATCGATCCGCCATCCTCACGCGGCGGCCGCGACGAAGCGCTTCGCTCGTCGTTCGACGACCCGGGCCCCGACTCGCCGCCGGTGCGCTTCAACCGATCGATCAGCTCGGCGACCCGGCCGCCCTGCCGACCGAGCGATGGATCGAGCGCCTCCGAGTCCGCCGACGGGCGGCTCTGCCCGAGCATGGTGGTCACCGCGCTGCGATCGATCTCGACGATCGGTCGCGGCGGCATCGGGCCGTCGCGAAGCAGCCAGTCCGCGAGCCGCATGAAGTCCGCCGCCGCGGTCGAGCCGGGCGCGTGCTCCCGCACCGGGCAGCCGAGTCCGACCGCCTCGCGCAGGACATCGTGCTCGTGGACGCAGGTCGGGACGAGCGCGTCGCCGTAGCGGCTTCGCAACTCCTGCATCACGTCGCGGGCGACCTTCCGATTGGGATTGTGCAGCGTCGGCAGGAAGCGGACGGGAATCACCCGGCCGACCCGCTCGGCGACCTTGCGGATCGTCTTCCACTGCTGATCGGCGCCCTGCAGCGAGAAGAATCCGGTCTCGACCGGCACCAGCGCCTCGTCCGCGGCCCGCAGCGCGTTGAAGGCGAGCAGGCCGATCTGCGGCGGGCAGTCGATCAGGCAGAACTCGAAGCTCTGCCGAAGCCTCGCGAGGACCTGGAGCAGCCGGCGATCACGGTCCGGAAGATTCGCCATCGGCCCGTGCGGAGCCTCGGCCGCGGCGAGCCTCACGCTCGATGGGGCGAGGTAGAGATTGCGGGTGACCTCCCAGAGCATTCCCGCGGGATCGGGACCTCGCCCGAGATCGCCGAAGAGCGCGTCGGAGATGTCGCGTTCGATCCGGTCATGCGGCACGCCGAGGCCGGACGCGCAGTGGGACTGCGGATCCATGTCGACGAGCAGCGTGCGGTGTCCGCGGGATGCGAGCTCCGCCGCGAGATTGATCGCGGTGGTCGTCTTGCCGCATCCCCCCTTCTGATTGACGACGGCGATCGTTCGCATGGCGTGGATGAGGACCGGCGGGCAGGAAGGCCTGCGAGGACGCCGTCCGCCCTCGCCGGACTCGGTTATCGGGTTCGTCCGAGAACGGCCTGCAACACTTCGAGCAAAGAATTGGCCGGGCGCGGCCGGTGGCCGAGGCCCCCCGAGGGCGAGCGTGTGGCCCGCGGTCCACGAAGGCGTCATCGACGACCGTTTGGTGGCCGCGTGCCGGGGCGGCGGCCGGACCCCCGCTCACCCCGCGCCGACGGCTCGCCATCCGGCTTCGACCGCGGACTCCGGCGGCGCCTCGACCACCTCGATCAGGCCCGGCCGTCTCGGCACGATCAGCCGAAGCCTCGCCCCGGATCGCTTCTTGTCGAAGCCCATCGCCGCGCGGAGCGCCGCGAGGGCCGCCCCATCCTCCAGACACGTCGGGAGACCGAGCCGGCTCGCCACGGCGCGGATCCGCGCGGCGGTGCCGGCCTCCGCCCGCACCCTCGAGTCAGCGCCCGCGGCGGCGGCCCCCATGCCGATCGCG
>JBMTTG010000091.1:0-10044 GCA_049449095.1 Phycisphaerales bacterium
GGCGACGAGCGCTGCGAGCGAGGCGGCCTTCAGGCGGGAGACGGTTGGCATGGTGTGGAACATAGCCCCGGTCGAGGGAGGCCGGGGCATCGCGCGAGCCAGCGAGGACCGGCGCGACGTGGCGGTTCGACGAAGGCGGCGAGCGCTTCGGACGGCGTCTCGCGCCGAGGGCCTCAGTTGTCGAGACCGAGCCAGTCGAAGAATGCCCGCACCTGCGGGAACCGCGGCGGGGGGTACCCCTCGCCCGGCGGCATCACGATCACCGACATCGTCTCGCCCATGCGAAGCGGCCGCTGCGGTTCGCTCTCGATCACGATCCGCACCGGGAAGCGCTGGGCGAGCCGCACCCAGTCGAGGGTGGGCGAAACGTCCGGCAGCACGCCGACGGTGGCGCCGTCCTGCTGGTAGAGCGCCCACCCGATTCCCTGCACCACGCCTTCGAGGCGCTCGCCCGCCTCGGAGAGCCGGTAGATCTCGACCGTGGCGCCCACGTCGAAGTAGGGCAGGTCGGTCTCCTTGAAGTTCGCCATGACGTACCAGATGGTGCGGTCGACGATCGCGAAGACCTGCTGTCCCTCGTTGGCGTACTCCCCGACGGCGATGTTGAGGTTCGTGATGTAGCCGTCGATCGGGCTCGTCACGTAGCAGTAGTCGAGGAAGAGCCGCGCGTTGGCGACCGCGACCACCGCGGCCTCGCGAAGCGCGTTCACGTCGCCGAGCTGGCCGAGGTTCGCGATCGCGGTCGCGAGTTCGGCCTCGGACTTCGCGACCATCGCCTCGGCGGCCGCCACCGCGGCGGACGTCGCCTCGGCATCGGACCGGGCCTTGTCGACCGCGTCGGGCGTGACGAATCGCTCCGGCAGCAGCGGCTCGACCCGTTCGAAGTACTTGACCGCGTAGTCGGCGTCGGCGGCGGCCTTGGCGAGGTGGGCCTGCGCCGCGGAGACCGATCGCTCCGCCGCCGCGACCTGGGCCTCGAGCGACGCGATCTCGAGATCGACCACCGCGAGGTTCGCCTCCGCGGAAGCCAGGGCGACTTCGTAGGGACGCGGATCGACCACGAAGAGCAGGTCGCCCTTCGAGACCGGCTGGTTGTCGACGATCGGCAGCTCGACGATCGGGCCCGAGACGTGCGGGGCGATGCCGATCAGGTTGGCCCGGACATAGGCGTCGTCGGTGCGAGGACGGATCTCGAGTTCGTTGGCGAGCACCAGTCCCGTCGCGAGCCCCCCGACGATGAAGGAGATCGAGAGGAAGACCGCGAGGACGCGCCGGCACCACTCCCCGAACGGTCGCGCGGGCTTGGGCGACGCGGGCGGCCCGGGGGCGAACGCGGCGGCGCCGCCGGAGGGCGGAGCAGGAGTCGAGCCAGTGGGCGAGGCGTCGGCCATGCGGGTGCGGGCTCAGGTCGAGTAGAGCATCAGCCAGAGCGAGATCGAACTCATCACGTAGAGCCCGAGGTAGGCGGCGCCTCGCCAGGGGAGTTGATCGTCGATGCGGGTGCGCACGAGGATCGCCCGAACGACGAGGGTGATCACGACGCCCCCGATCGCCGCGCCGAGCCAGGCCGGAAAGAACGCGCCATCGAGGTCGTAGATCGGGTCGCAGCCGGCGAGCCACAGGAACGAGGTTGGAAGCAGACGCGCCGCCAGACAACCGACATCGCGGAGGTTCGATCGGCAGGCGTGCGTCGAGGCCGGGCGGCGGCGGAGCATGAGGGCGGCGATGGTACATTCGCCCCGACTTGCCACGCGGCGAGACGGAGCGCCTCGGACTTCCATGAGCCTGCCCCACCGGACTCTGCACGTCGACCGATCCGCGTCGATGGCGGCGTCCGTCCTCGCCGTCGCGTCGACCTTGCTCGTTGCCTGCAGCGATCGTCCCTTTGCCGCCACCGATCCGGAGGTCTTCACGTCGGCCGACTACGCGCGGCCGTGGACACCCAGCGAAGATGCCCGCGACGGGCTCGGTTCGGGGGTGGGCGCCATGTCGCGGAGCGAGCCGATGCCGCTCGGGGTCGACGTCGGCGGCGGACGGCAGTCGTTGCTTCGGCTGGTGGACGTGGCGCTCGCGAACCGTCCGCAGACCCGCGGCGCCTGGGAGGAGGCCCGTCAGGCCGCCGCCGAGTACGGCATCGTGCAGGGGGCGTGGCTGCCGACGGTCGGGCTCGAGGCCGACTTCTACTACGCCCGCGAGATCTATCCCGCGACCGGCGAGGCGTTCTTCGTCGAGCAGGTCGCGTTCATTCCCCAGATCGCGCTCAACTACCTGCTGCTCGACTTCGGGCGCCGCGAGGCCGACGACGACCGCGCTCGCGCGGCCCTCTGGGCCGCCAACCTCTCCTTCAACCGCGCGTTGCAGGAGGCGGTGCATGCGGTGCAGGTCGGCTACTTCAACCTCGACACCGCGATCGCGCTCAACCAGGCCGCGCAGCGCAACCTCGAGCTTGCCGAGACCGTCGTCGCGATGGTCGAGCAGCAGCTCGAGGTCGGGCTCGCGACGATGCCGTCGCTGCTCCTGGCGCGGCAGGACCTCGCCCAGGCCCGCTTCGATCTCGAGGCGACCGTCGCCGGCATCTCCATCGCGAAGTCGAACCTGCTCGTGGCGTGCGGACTGTCGCCGACGCTTTCGCTCGAGATCGAACCGATCACCGAGGAGGAGCTCCCCGCGGCACTGGCGTTCCGGGTCGAGGACGTGATCGACGAGGCGCTGGTGGGGCGCCCGGATCTCGCGGCGTCGGTCGCGAGGCTTCGCGCCGCGGAAGCCGCGATCCGCCGCGCCGAGGCGGAGTTCATGCCGACCGTCACCGCGCAGGGCAGCGTGGGTGTGGTGGCCACGACCTTCGAGACCGACACAAGTGCCGGACAGGAGTTCCCGTGGGACACCGGCTATCCGGCGACCTGGTCGATCGGACTGACCGGCGAGTGGCTGCTCTTCGAAGGCTTCGAGCGGACCAACGCGGTGCGGGCGGCGCGGGCTGCCCGCAATGCGGCCGAGGCCGAGCTGCGGGCCCTGCGTCTCGAGGCGATCGGGCAGACCTGGAACGCCTACTTCTCCGTGCAGGCGGCCGTGAAGCAGTACCAGTTCGGGATCGCGCTCGTGGAGAGCAGCGAGGAGGCGTTCGCCGCGGTCGAGAAGGCCTACTCGACGGGGCTCGCGACGATCACCGAACTCGTGCAGGCCGAGCGGGACCTGCAGGAGGCCCGCTCGACGCTCGTCTCGACGCGAGCGAGCCTGCTCGTCGCATCGGCCGACCTCGCGCTCGCGGCCGGATCGGATCTGGGGCGCTACGCCCCCGATGCGCCGCCGCGGGCGATGGCGCCGTGAGCGGGGCGGCCGCGTCCGCCGCGCCGGCGCGTCGTGCGCCCCGAGCGGGGGGGATCGGTTGGGCGACCGATGCATTCCTGTCGCAGCTCGCGCGATGGCCGGAGGCGGCGTCTGGGACCGCGGCGTTCCTGCTCGCGGCGACGATCGTCGCCACGCTCGTCCACACCTTCGATCTGCCGGGCGGGGTGCTGCCGGCGCTCCCGGTGCTGACGATGCCGCTCGTCCCGCACTCGTGGCGGCTCTTCCGGGAACGGATCGTCGCCGTCGCCGTCTCCTGCACGGGCTGCTATCTCTTCGGCACGATCCTGCAGCAGCAGCCCTTCCTCATCCTGCCGTTCGTCACGGTGTACGCCTTCGTCGGCTTCTACGTGACCTCCCGCGGCCTGGACATGTTCAACTTCATGGTGCTCGTCGGCACGCCGATCCTGCTGATCTGGCAGGGATCGATCGGTCGCGACCTCGGCGACGCGTGCTGGCAGTCGAGCGAGCAGCTGCTCGTGGGCACCCTCGTCTCGGGCTCGATCGGGCTGGTCTTCCTGCGCGGGCGCTTCGAGCAGACCTTCCGGGACCGGCTCGCGTCGCGCTTCGAGGCGCTCGCAGAGGTGCTGCGGATGCCGCCCAACGGGGAGCCCGCGTCGCAGCCGATGTGGTCGATCAAGGAGAGCGCTCTCACCGAGCGGTCGCTCGCGAGGCTTCGATCCGAACAGGGGCGCACGGCCCGCTGCCGCAACCTGCACACCACGGCGGAGTGCCTGCGGCTGGTGATGGGACTGAACTCCGTCCGGCGGATGCTCTACGCGCTGCCGCGTCCCCCGGGGCTGATCGAGACGTACCTCGATGCGGTGATGCCGGTCCGCCGGAACTTCGCCGATCGGCTCGAGGCGATCGCGGCGGCGGTGCGGGATCGGCGGGCGCTCGGAGCCCTGCCCTCGGCCGACGGCGCGATCGGTGCACTCGAAGAGCGGTGTGCAGAGGCCAATCGCGTCGCCGTGGGCAACGCGGCGACCTCATCGGCCAACGGCATGGTGGTCATCGAGACCATCGCGGTGCTCTACCGAAACCTCGACCTGGTGATCGGACTCGCCGCCTCCGCGACGTCCCCCAAGGTCGCCGCCATTCCCGAGTCGCTGCCGATTCCCGCGATCGAGGAGCGGCCGGGTTGGCGGGCGCTCGCGGTGATCTCGGAACTCGTGAGCCTGCCCGATCGATGGGCGGCGATCTTCGCCATGAAGGGGATGATCGTGACGCTGATCGCCTTCTCGATCAGCTCGGTCTATCCCGAGTGGGGCGGTGCGACGGTGCTCCTGCTGATGTCGATGCTCCTCACGAGCCTCAACATGGGCGGCGTCGCGGCGTCGTTCTCGGCGCGGCTCGTCGGGCTCTTCGGATCGCTCTTGTGTTCGATGATCGCGATCCTGGTCTTCCTGCCCAACGCACAGGATCCGTGGATCTACGCAGCGATCCTCGCCGCCGCGATCGCCCCCGGCGCCGTCGCGATGCAGTCTCCGGCGACCGCCGGCATCGGGCTCAGCTTCGCGATGACGGTCTTCTTCACGCTCACGACTTCGGACACCCTGACGGTGAGCCTCGATCCGATCCAGGAGCGGTTCGCGAGCGTGGGCGGCGCCACGCTCCTGGCGTGGCTGGTGTTCCTCCTGATTCGGCCCGTCTACGCGCGCGAGCGGATCGGCGATGGGCTCGCCACGGCGCTCGAGGCCAATGCGGCCCTGCTCCGATTCGGAGTCGACACGTCGCCCCAGGAAGCCGCGTCCGCGGCACGCCGGACCGAGATCGCGCTTCGATCCAAGGCCCACGCGGCCTTGACGGCGCTCGACGGCGTGATCATCGATGCCAAGGCGGAGCTCGGGGCCGATCCGGAGCGGCTGCAGCTGCTCGAGTCGATCCGCGGATCGATCGAGCGTCAGCTGCTGCTCGCGCGGTCGTTCGCTCGGATCCGGCGGGTCATGGCGCCGGCGCTTGGCGATTCGGAGTTCGGTCGGCAGGTCGCCTCGTGCGCCTCGATCCAAGCCGTGCGCGTCGATCGCCTCGCCCAGCTCGCGCGGGATCCAGAGACCACGGTCGATCTTCCGGCCGGCGAGGGCGACGCGATGCTCGCAACCGTCGAACGCGCCGAACGATCGCTTCCGCAGGCCGACACGAACCTGGTGGCGGCGACCATGGCGATGCTGGTGCTGCTCGACCGTGAACTGGACGCGTGCCATGCGGAGCTGCTGCACCGTCGGCATGTGCTCGAGGAGATCCGGCGTTTCGCGATCGGCGGCACCGACTCGCCGGTGGGCGTGGCGGCGACCTCGTGAGTCCGTGGGCGTTCGACGCGTGCGATCGCCCTTGAAAGGGTGATCCCGCCATGGCGATGACGTCCACGCAGCGCGCTGGTTCGCCGAACCCCGTGGCATCGCAGGGAGGTTGGACAAGATGGGTTGGGACGAACTCCCCGAAGTGCTCCGCCTCGGCAGGATCCGACCCGTGGAGGATTGTCCTTGCGGCGGCGGATCCGTACGGTGCGTGTTCGCCGTCGAGCCATCGCGGCACTGGTCGAGCCACCATCCCCCGAACTCCCGGGAGTCGCCTCATGAACCCCTCGCGTCGCCTCGCCTTCTTCGGATTCATGCTGTCCGCCGCCGCGGCCTGGTCCTCGGTCGCGTCGGCACAGGGCACCTTCGACAACCTCGGCCCGGGGCTGACCGCCTCGGGGGCGAGCGCCAACGGCGATCTCGTCGTCGGCACCACGCCGTCGGAGTACTTCTACTGGACCGAGGAGACCGGCGTGGTGCTCGTCGGCGGCACGTCCGCGGGCAACGGCGTCGGCGGGCAGGCGAAGGTCTCCGACGACGGCACCCGCATGGTGGGCACGGTCTTGAATGGTTCGTCGGGCCTCTACGAGATGGGCATCTGCCTGCTCGACTCGGGCGCGGAGTGGGTGCCGCTCGGCGGCATCGGCTCGAGTTCCGGCGGCGAGGCCAGTTCCGGCTGGGGCATCTCCGGCGATGGCTCGACCGCGGTCGGGCTCGGTTGGATCAGCGCGGGCGGCGCGCACGCGATCCGATCGGTCGATCTCGCGGCGCCGACCGATCTCGGCTCGACGGTGAAGGGGCGCAGCAGCCGCGCGAACGGTTGCGACGGGGACGGCTCGGTGGTGGTGGGCTGGCAGGACTCGACCTCCGGCTTCCGTCAGGGCGCCGTCTGGAACGAGGGCCTGCAGACGCTGATCACCCTTGGCTCGAGCGGCTCGGCGCTCGGCGAGGCGGCGGCGTGCTCGGCCGACGGTTCGTGGGTCGTCGGAAGCGGCGTCTCGACGAACGGCTGGAACGCGTGGCGATGGAGCAGCGAGACCGGCGGCGTCAACATCGGCACGCCGCCCTCCTTCGGTTGGCGCGGCGCGTCGGTCGACATCAGTGCGGATGGCTCGACGATCGTCGGCTTCTACCGGCCGTTCCCGGGGCCGGCCACCTTCGGCCGCGGCTTCATCTGGAACGAGGAGGACGGTCAGCAGGACCTCACCGACCTCGCGATCGCTCGCGGCATCGAGATCCCGACGGGCGTGATCCTGGCGCTGCCGCTGGGGATCTCGAGCGACGGCACGACGGTGGTCGGCATTGCGCGGGGACCCTCGGGCACCTTCGGATTCCGGCTTCAATTCGGCGTCGACTGCCCGGCCGACTTCGACGGCGACGGCACGGTCTCCGGCGGCGATCTCGCGACGCTCCTCGCCGCGTGGGGCACGACGAATCCGAAGATCGACCTGACTGGCGACGGCGTCGTCGGCGGCGACGATCTCGCGGTTCTGCTCTCGGCGTGGGGCGACTGCTGAGCGCACGGACCTCGGCGCGAGGCCGGGAGCGAAGCACCGGACGGGGCGCGGTGAGCACGATGGCGATACCGTCGCGGCCATGAACCACGACGATCTGCTCCATCGCTTCAGGGTCGAGCCCGGATCGACGCTTCGCCTCGACGACCACGACCCGGCGTGGTGCGGCAAGGGCGAGTTCGGCGAACTCCGGCACGACGAACTCAAGCAGCGGGCGCAGGAGATCCTCGCCGACAACGTCGAGGCGCTCGCGAAGGCGCAGGAGCGGCTCTGGGCCGACGACACCCGCGCGGTGCTCATCGTGCTGCAGGGCATGGACACCGCCGGCAAGGACGGGCTCATCAAGCACCTGCTCACCGGAGTCAATCCGCAGGGCTGCGACGTGGTCTCGTTCAAGCAGCCCAGCGCCGAGGAGCTCGACCACACGTTTCTGTGGCGCTGCATGCGCCGCACGCCGGAGCGGGGCCGGATCGCGATCTTCAACCGGTCGCACTATGAGGACGTGCTCGTGGTGCGGGTGCGCCCGGAGCTGCTCGAGTCGGCCAAGCTGCCACCCGGCCCGCGCGATCAAGCCTTCTGGGCGCAGCGGTATGAGGATCTCAACGCGTTCGAGCGGCACCTCGTCTCGAACGGCACGGTCGTCCTCAAGTTCTTCCTGAACATCTCGCGGGGCGAGCAGCGGAAGCGCCTGCTCGCCCGGCTCGAGGATCCCCGCAAGCAGTGGAAGTTCTCCGCCGCCGATCTCGCCGAGCGAGGGCGATGGGACGCCTACCGCGACGCCTACGAGCGGGCGATCACCGCGACGAGCTCGACATGGGCACCGTGGCACATCGTGCCGGCGGACTTCAAGTGGGTGGCGCGAGCAGTGGTCTCGGCGGTCGTGGCCCGGGCGATCGGCGAACTCGATCTTCGCGAGCCTCGGCTCGATGCCGCGTCGGCGAAACGGCTCGAGGAGGCCCGCAAGCAGCTCGAGTCCGAGCGTCCCTGAGGACGGCCCGCAGGCCGATTCCGGACGATCTGATCCGACTTCGGCGACCCCGATGCCGATCGGCCGTTCGACCGGTACATTTGGGATCTGCGAACCGGGCCCCTTCCGGAGTCGCGTCCTCGCCACGCTTCGATGTCCGATTCGCCACCCGCCGAACTCTTCGAACCGACGCCGCGCACCGCGATGGCGGAGCTGCTTGATTCGCAGCGCCGTGGCGAGGTGGTCGAGTTCCTCATGAAGTCCTACTACGCGCCGCTCGCGGCGTATCTCGCCGCCACGAGCTTCCGCACCCTCGGCGAGCCGCGAGACCTGATCGCCGGGTTCTTCGCAAGCCGGCTCGCCCGCGAGGAGTGGCTCGATGCCTGGCGGGCGAGCAACCTTCGGCTTCGGCGTTGGCTGGTCAACGGCCTGCTCTTCTACTGCCGCGAGGAGGCTCGCCGCCGACGTCGCGATGCGTCCGCCGAGCCGCCCGAGGAGACCATTCCCGCGTCGATCGACCGGGACTTCGAGCGGAACTACGCGCAGTACACGGTGCGGCAGTCCTTCGAGGCCGCGAGGCTGATGTGCGAGGCGGAGGGATTTCTTCGCCATTGGGAGCTCTTTGTCCGCCACCACATGGACGGTCGGAACTACGAGCAGTTGGCCAAGGAGTCGGGATTGACCGTGGGGCAGGTCAACGGCATGGTTCGAACCGCGGGGCTTCGGTTTCGCAAGGCGATCAGCGAGCGGCTGCTCCGGGATGGCGCCGATCCCGCCGACCTCGATCGGGAGATCGGTCTGCTGCTCGAGTCGCTGGGCAAGGGGTGAGCACGGCCGCGCGGTGAGGGCGGTGCTCTGAGGAAGGAACGCCGAGTGGACGAGCCGACCGACACGCCAGGCTGGGGGCCGGAGTTCGATCGGGCGTTCTCCCGCGCCGCCGCCGCCTCGGAAGGTGCGCCGCTCGACGAGCGCTCCATGCAAAGGCTGCTCTCGGCCTCGCTGCTCCAGCCTCCCGGGCTCGGCGAGATGGTCGGGCCGTTCGAACTGGTCGAGTCGATCGGCGCCGGCGGCTTCGGCGAAGTCTTCCGCGCCGTCCAACACGAGCCGTTCGAGCGCGAGGTGGCGGTCAAGGTGCTCGTCGGCATCGAGCGTGGCGCGAGCGCGTTGGCCCGCTTCGAGCGCGAGCGGCAGGTCCTTGTTCGCCTGCGGCATCCGGGAATCGTTCGGCTGCTTGAAGCCGGCGTCACGGCCGGCGGATTCCCGTGGTTCGCGATGGACCTCGTCACCGGGCGCACGATCGATCGCTGGGCCGACGAGTCGTCGCCGGATCTCGCCACGCGACTACGAGCGCTGCGCGATCTTGCCGAGGCGGTGGCGGCGGCGCACCGCCAAGGCGTGCTGCATCGCGACCTGAAGCCGGCCAACGTCCTCGTGCACGAGACCGAGGCCGGCCCGCGGGTGCAGGTCGTCGACTTCGGGATCGCGAAGGTCGTCGACGAGGCCGTCGACGGGGGATCGCCGCAGGAGGGCTCGACCCGCCTCGGCCATGTGATCGGAACGCCGGAGTACATGAGCCCGGAGGCTGCCGCGCTCGAGACCGATCGCCTCGACACGCGGAGCGACGTCTACGCGCTCGGGCTCGTGGCCTTTCGCGTGCTCGCCGGACGGCCGGCCCTCGAGTCTCCCAAGGGAACGTCCTTCGCCCGGCGCCTGCAGGCGGCGGCGAATCCGGAGATCCCGCGGCTCTCCGCGGCGTGCCGAGATCCGGCGATGGCGCGGCGCGTTCGGGGCGAGATCGAGTGGGTGGTCGGCCGAGCGATCTCGGTGGACCCGGCGGCGCGCTATCCCTCGGCCGGCGAACTGAAGGAGGAGTTCGACCGTCTGCTCGCCGGCGAGCCGGTCGCCGCAGCGCCGCCGAGTG
>JBMTTG010000092.1:0-9951 GCA_049449095.1 Phycisphaerales bacterium
GGATCTTCGCGAGGCGTGCCGCCGCCGGCAATGGTGCGAATGCCGGGATTGCGGGTCACGTCACACGCCGAGTGCTCGCTTCGCTCGGCGGGCGGTCCCATGGACAGGATGGACTCGATGGACGGGATGGACTCGGAGGGCGAAGCGCTGCATCGGCAGCGGACGCTGACGGCCGGGTTCTCGCTGGTGCTGGCGACCGGCGGTCGGCGACCAGGCTCGTCTCCTCTTCTCCTCTTCTACTCCTCTCCTCCTCTCCCCTACCATCCCCGCCCCATGAGCGAACTCGTCAAGACCACCATCGACGGCGGCGTCTGCGAGATCCGGATGAACCGCCCGGACGTCCGCAACGCCATCTCCCACGAACTGATCCACGCGATGGAGGCCGCGATCGCCGCGGTCGAGGAGAACCACGCCATCCAGGTCGCGGTGCTCGCCGGCGAAGGCAAGAGCTTCTGCGCGGGCATGGATCTCAAGGCCGTCGCCAAGGATCCGCACGCGATGGCCGACATGCTTCGGGCGCTCTCGCGGGTGTCTCGGCGCCTCCGGCGGCTTCGCGTGCCGGTCATCGCCCGCGTGCAGGGAGCCGCGGTCGGCGGCGGATGCGGCCTCATGGTCGTCTGCGACTTCGCGGTGACCCACGCCTCGTCGAAGGTCGGCTATCCCGAGGTCGACCTGGGCATCTGCCCGGCCGTCGTCGCGCCGTGGCTCGTCAAGAAGATCGGCGCCGGCCCCGCGCGGGCGATGCTCCTGCTCGGCGGCACCATGTCGGGCCGCGAGGGCTTCGAACGCGGTCTCGCGACGCACCTCGTGGAGGAGGAGTCGCAGCTCGACGAGCAGGTCGCCGCGATCGCCAAGCGTCTCTGCGCGGGCGGTCCGCACGCGATGGCCGCGACCAAGCGCTGGCTCAACGAGCTCGACGGCTCCTACGAGGACAAGGTGCTCGACGACGCCGCGGAGCTCTCCGCGACGATGATCGCCGGCGAGGAGGCGCAGACCCGCCTTCGCGCGGTGTGGTCGAAGTGAGCGAAACCGCTCCCCACCCCGTCGTCGATCCACTTCCCGCGGCGCTGCGCGACGCCCTCCCCGCCACGCTCGTCGAGCGCCTCGCGACGTTCCCGGCCACGATTCGATCCCTCGTCGAGAACCTCTCCGACGAGGAGGCGCTGTGGCGGCCCTCGCCGCAGGACTGGTCGGTGCTCGAGATCCTGCGGCACCTGCTCGACGAGGAGCGCGAGGACTTCCGGGTGAGGCTCGAACACGTGCTGCGGGATCCCGCCCTGCCGTGGCCGCCGATCGATCCGATGGGGGCCGCCGCAAGCCGGGGCTACCGGGAGCGCTCGCTCAGAGCCGTGCTTCGCGACTTCGAGCTCGAGCGCGAGTCGAGCATCGGATGGCTTCGCGGAGTGCTCGACGCCGCGCCGGCGACCGACTGGAGCCGCGCCTTCATGCATCCGAAGTTCGGGCCGATCCACGCCGGCGACCTGCTTGCGGCGTGGGCAGCGCACGATCTCCTGCACCTGAGGCAGATCGTGAAGCGCCTCTTCGGCATGCTCGAGGCCCGCGGCGAACCCTTCCGCGTCGGCTACGCGGGCGCGTGGTGACGCGGCGCGGGTAGCATCCTCCGCCCATGTCGATCTTTCCGCTCCCGGTCTTCGAAGCCGACGCCGATCCCGCCCGCCGCGACGCGATGACGGATGCGGAGATCTACGCGCGGCTCAAGCCGCCGACGAGCATCGTGATCCGCTACGGCGTGATGAAGGCGGTCGCCGAGTACCCCTACGACGGCCCCTCCAAGCCCGGATGCGGCTCGAAGCTCGTCGCCCGCACGCACCGGGGCCTCGAGGTGGTCGAGATGCTGACCACCACCTGCTCCAACTCCGGCTGCGGGAAGAGCGTCTCGCGTCAGGAGATGCTCGAGTACATCGAGAACTCCGGCGGGCGCGACTATCCCTTCCGGACCGACGGCAAGATCCTCCGGGTGGCGACGGTCGACGATCTCGCGCGGTGGTCGTCGATCCAGGCCGAGGCCCGCGAGAAGACCAAGCCCGTCAAGGCGGCGGCGCGCGAACTTGGCCTCGACATGAAGGTCGTCGAGATCGAGCCGACCCTCGGCGGCGAGGTGCTGACGGTCTACTACACCTCCGAGACGAGGGTCGACTTCCGCGAACTCGTCAAGCGGATCGCCGCGGAGTTCAAGACCCGCATCGAGATGCGGCAGGTCGGGGCCCGCGACGAGGCCCGGCTGGTCGCCGACTACGAGCGGTGCGGCCAGCACTGCTGCTGCAAGAACTTCCTCAAGGTCCTGAAGCCGATCTCGATGCGCTCGGCCAAGACCCAGAAGGGCACCATCGACCCGCTCAAGATCTCCGGTCGCTGCGGCCGCCTCATGTGCTGCCTCCGCTACGAGGACGAGACCTACGAGGACCTCAAGAAGCGGCTTCCCAAGAACAAGTCTCGGGTCGGGACGCCCGAGGGCCCGGGGATCGTGATCGACTCGAAGATCCTCGTGCAGCTGGTGCTGGTGAGGCTCGAGGCCGACGGCCGCGACATCGCCGTGCCGGTCGAGGAACTCTGCGACCCGGACGCCTGCCCGCCGCCGAGCTCCCGCGAGGAGGACGCCTTCCGCGGGTTCGGCGCCGCCGCCGCGGCGCGGCTTGCCCGCGGCAGCCGCGAGTCCCGCGCGTCGCAGCAGGATCGGCATCGCGAGCAGGCGCAGCAGCAGGAGGCGCCTTCCGCCGAAGCGCCGGGCGAGGGCTCCGGCCGCAAGCGGAAGCGGCGCCGACGCAAGTCCGGCGACGTCGACGCAACCGCTCCGAGCAGCGAGGCGACGTTCGACGCCGATCGCGACGGATCCTCCGAGGCGGCGCCTCCCGCCGCCGAGTCGGAAGCGTCCGGCGAGGCCTCCGCGGGCGAGGCGCCGGCCAAGCGGAAGCGCAAGCGGCGCCGTCGCAAGGCTCGCGGCGGCGAGGCTGCTTCTTCGGGCGAAGCGACGGTGACCGACGGTGCCGGCGACGCCCCGGCGCGCGAAGGCGGCGCCGCCGAAGCGACTGCCGGCGATGGCGAGGCAAGAAAGCGTCGACGTCGCCGACGAAGGCGCGGCAAGTCCGAAGGCGGCGACACTACATCTGGTGGTGGAGACGAGTCCGGCGGCGGAGCCTGAAGGACGCGACGGGGCGGCGCTTCGCGCGATGCAAAAACATTGGACGCCGGCGCGGTTCGCGATCCGATACGCGTGGCATCGCCCGACGACACTTCCGCACGCCGAGACGAGCCTCACGTGACGCGATCCGCCAACCGAGCCGCGAACCGATCCGCCCCCCGGTCCGAGGCCCGTTTCGAGCGAAAGCCGCGACGAACCAACGCCCGGCGGACCGCCGATGCCGCTTCGATCCTCGTCGCGACGCGAACGCGTCTGGTTTGGGTGAGCTTCCTCGTGGCGACCGCCGCGGTGTCGGGCCTGCTCATGCTCGGGCAGCGGCGGAACCCCGGACCGACCCTGGCTTCGGTGGCGTCCGAACCGCCGGCGGCTGAACTGCAGCCTGGCGCCGCGGCCGTCGAGCAAGGCCGCTGGACCTCGATCGTCATCCATCACTCCGGCCAGCCCGGCGGCACGCCCGAGTCGATCGAACGCGAGCACCGGGGCTACGGCTACGCGAGCCTGGGCTACCACTTCCTGATCGGCAACGGGGCCGGTCTCGAGGACGGAGCCATCCACGCCGGACCCCGCTGGCATCGCCAGCAGCCCGGTGCCCACGTCGCGGCCCGGTCCGAGGGCGCGACCCCCGATGCCGACGAACTCAACCGGACGTCGATCGGCATCTGCCTGGTTGGAAACGGCAACCGCCGGGAGTTCACCGCCCGGCAGATCCGCGAGCTGATCGCGCTGGTCCGGCGCCTCCAGTGGGAGCTCGACATCCCCGGGTCGGCGGTCCATCTGCACTCGGATCTGGCCGAGGTCGAGAGCCCGGGCGCGCTCTTCCCGATCGGCGCCTTCACCGAGGCGATCCTCGACTGACCCGAGCCTCCCGCGGCCGCCGTCGCCGACCGCGAACCGATTGACCAACGACCGCCGATCGCGGGTTGCGATCCTTGCCGCCGCCGGGGGCGACCGGTACATTCGCCGCCCACGTCTTCGGCCCGGTGACCACGGTCCCCGCCGGGCTTCTCAGCCGCATCGCCGGATTGCTCGTTCCTTCCGGGAGCGATCGCAACGGTATCTCCGCCACGGCGTTCCGCGGACCAGTCCACTCCTCTCCTCGCCGCGATCGACCCGCGGGCGCGGGGCATCGCTTCAGGATCCGCCTGCCCGTGTCCACCGTCGCCGACAGCCAGTTCCCGGGCTTCAAGGTCCTCGCCCGCATCGGGCAGGGCGCGGCGAGCACGATCTACGCGGTCCAGAACCCCAAGACCAAGCAGGTCTGGGCGCTCAAGCACGTGGTGCGCAACTCCGACAAGGACGTGCGCTTCCTCGAGCAGGTCGAGCAGGAGTACGAGGTCTGCAGCCGCCTCGACCATCCGAACATCCGGAAGGTCGAGAAGATCATCCGCAACCGGAAGATGTTCCGGGTGATCGACGTCGTGCTCGTCATGGAGCTCGTCGACGCGGAGACGGTGGACCAGCATGCGCCCGAGGACATCAAGGGCACCCTCGACATCTTCATCCAGGTCGCGCGGGCGCTCGCCCACATGCACGAGCGAGGGTTCGTCCATGCGGACTTGAAGCCCACGAACATCATGGTCAACGATCAGGGCGAGGTGAAGCTGATCGACCTCGGCCAGGCGTGCGCGATCGGCACGGTGAAGAAGCGGATCCAGGGCACGCCCGGCTACATGGCCCCCGAGCAGGCCCACCGCGACGCGATCACCGAGCGCACCGACGTCTACAACTTCGGCGCGACCATGTACTGGATCCTCACCCGCGAGGTGATCCCCACCGCGATGCCGCCCTCCGACGAGCGCACGAGCCTCTACTCGGGCGCCATCGACGCCGAGCGCGTTCCATCGCCCACTCCGCCGATCGAGCGGAATCCCCGCACCCCTCAGGCCCTTTCGGACCTGATCCTCGCCTGCGTCGTGCCGCAATCGGCCGGACGCCCGCAGTCGATGGCCGAGGTGCTCCGGTCGCTCGAATCGATCCGCAGCGAGCTCCGCTGAGCGGCTCCGGCGTCGCGACCCGTAGACTCGTCGGTTCCTCTCCGTCCACCCGCTCTTCGCGCTCCCTCCACGCCCCTCTTCGGCGCCGCCCGTGCCCACTCCACGCATCGCGATCGTCGGCCGACCCAACGTCGGCAAGTCGAGCCTGTTCAACCGGCTCATGGGGCGTCGCATCTCGATCGTCGACCCGACCCCGGGCGTGACCCGCGACCGGATCGAGGGCCTGCTCGAGATCCCGCCGCCGCCTTCGGATCCCAAAGCGCCGCCGGTCTTCGCCGATCTCTTCGACACCGGCGGGTACGGCATCTACAACCCCGCCAACCGACGCATCGACGAGGCCGGGAAGGACCTCTCCGAGCTCGACGCCGACATCGAGCGCCAGATCGACTTCGCGGTCGCCGAGGCGGACGTGATCCTCTTCACCGTCGATGCCGACGAGGGCCTCGCCCCGCTCGACCGCGAGGTCGCGGAACTGCTTCGCTCCAAGGGCCTCGCCGAGAAGGTCGTCCTGCTCGCCAACAAGGTCGACGACGACAGTCGGCTCCCTTCGATCGGCGAGCTGACCGCGCTGGGCTTCGGCGATCCGGTCGGCGTCTCCGCGAAGAGCGGCCTCGGCCTGCGCAGGCTCTTCGGCATCCTGCGAAACCGCCTCGCCGGCGTCTCCGAGGCGCCGCCCCGCACGGAACTGCGCCTGGCAATCGTCGGGCGCCGCAACGCCGGCAAGAGCACCCTCGTCAACGCCCTCGCCGGGCGGCCGCGGGTGATCGTCTCGGAGATCGCCGGCACCACCCGCGACAGCGTCGACGTGCGATTCACGATCAAGGGACGCTCCCTCGTCGCGATCGACACCGCCGGCGTCCGCAAGAAGAAGAGCTGGGTCGACGACGTCGAGCGGTACTCCCACGGCCGCGCCGTCGAGGCGATCGAGCGATGCGACGTCGCGGTGCTGCTCCTCGAGGCGACCGAGCCGGCGAGCCAGATCGAGAAGTCGCTCGTCAAGGAGCTCGTCGACCGCTACAAGCCGACGATCGTCGCGATCAACAAGTGGGACCTCGTCGAAGGCAAGCTCTCGATCGAGGACTACCTCAAGCATCTCGACCAGGAGCTGCCGAGCCTCTCCTACGCGCCGATCGTGGCGATCTCGGGGAAGTCCGGCGAAGGCATCGAGGACCTCGTCGCGATGGCCTTCAACCTGCACCAGCAGGCCGGCCACCGCGAGTCGACCGGCCGGCTCAACGCCGCGATCGAGAAGATCCTCCAGGAGCGCGGCCCCTCCTCGCGGCTCGGCACGCAGGCGAAGGTCTTCTACGTGAGCCAGATCGGGACCCACCCCCCGACGATCGCCCTCGTGGTGAACAAGCCCCCGCTCTTCGAAGGCCAGTACGAGCGGTATCTGCTCAACCGGCTTCGCGACGTGATGCCGTACTCGGAGGTCCCGATCCGCCTGCAGTTCACCGCGCGACGCCGCGACGGCGCCCCCGCGGAGGCGAAGCCCCGCTCGCCTCGCCGTCGGTAGGTTCCGCCGCAGTCGATCCGCAAGCGGTGCCGATATCGTTCGTTGCCGAGCCCTCGCGCCGCCTCCGCAGGCGGCCTTCCCGCGGCGATCCGGAACCTTCCCTCGCATGCTCGACGCCTCTGCGACGATCGCGCCCCTCGTCCTCGCGACGATCTCCGCGATGTCGGCTCAGGCGCCGCCGCCGGACGCCGGATCCGCGCTCGACCGCTTCGAAGGCGGCATCGCGGTGAAGGAGGCCGATCGCCGCGCGACGATCCGCCGAGAGGCGTTCGAACGGCTTCGCGGCGAAGCGCTCCCCGAACCCGTGAGCGAGGCGGAGATCGCGTCGTGGGCCGCGGAGACCGGCTTCTCCTCGGAGGGCCTCGCGCTGCTGCCGGCGATCGATGCCAACTACCGCCGCGCGATCGAGCGAGCCGATGCCGACGCGGGAAGGGCGATCCGCGAGCGGATCGAGGCGGCCTATCGCTTCGACGAGGCTCGCGAGCGGATCGAGCCCGTGCCGACTCCGGAACTCGTCGAGCTGCTCGAGCAGCGGATCGCGCTCGTCGAGGCGATGCGGATCGCCGAGGCGGCGCTCTTCCGCGAGTTCGACACGCTCGCCGATCCGCAGCGGCGCCGCACCCTCGACGACATCCGGCACGAGCGGCTGCAGCGCCTGTATCGGCGGCCCGAGCGACTTCCCGGATCGACCCTCGATCTCGTCGACCTCTTCGCGAAGGAGTCGATCGACTCGTCGGAGTTCGTGGGCGTGCCGGAACTGCTCGACCGCTATCGCCGCGACCACGCGAGGCTGCTCGAGACGCGGCATCGCGAAGGCCTCGCGATCGAGCTCGAGCGATCCGCGGACCTCGTCGACCTCGGCCCCGCCTGGGAACTCGCGGAGTCGCCCGAGGACGCCGCCGCGATCCGCGAGCGGCTGCAGGATCTCGACCGGCGCATGATCGAGCTCGAGGGCCCGCTGCGGGCGGTCAACCGCGAGACGATCACCTCGCTGCGGCGCATGATGCCCGACGAGGAAGGCCGCCGCCTGCAGCGGGCGTACCAGTCGCTCACCTATCCCGAGCACTTCCGCGACGAGGACCGCTTCGTCGCGCTCCTCGCGTTGCCGGCGGTCGCCGCGGCGCTCTCGGGAGACCGCGCCGATGCGGCGATGCTCTCCTTCGATCGCGCCGCGCGGGAGATCCAGCGGCCGGCACTGCTGCTCATGGAACTCGCCGACGGCCTCGCCGCGGTCGAGACCCTGCCCGACCCCTACACCCGCGCCGAGGCGTCGATGCTGCTCGAGATCCGGATGCTCGAACTCGTGCAACAGCGGCGCGACCGGCTCTCCGTCGCGGTGCGGGAGATCCTCAACACGCTGCCTGGCGAGGCGACCGGTGCGATGTCGGCGCTGCGGGAGCATCTCGCCGCCGACGAGAGCATGCGTCGGGCGTCGGACTTCAGGCGGCTCCGGCTCGCCGAGCAGGTCGTCGCGGTCCGGGAGCGTGCGCAGATGCTCCTCGAGGAGGCCGACGCGGCGGCGGAACCGACGGCGCCGTGAGCGCCCGATCCGTGCCGGCGATAGAGTCGCCTGCAATGAACCGACCGACGATCCTCTCCCTGCTGACCCTCGCCGCGACGCTGCTTGCCGCGTGCGACCGCGCCGCGACCTCGCCTGCGCCGACGCCTGCAGCACCCACCGCCGAGGCGGCGCCCGACCCGGCGACGCGTCCGATCGAGCCCCTGCGGGCGATCGTCGAGACGAATCGAGGCACGTTCACGATCGACCTCTTCGAGCAGGAGACGCCGCGCACCGTCGCGAGCTTCTGCCTGCTCGCCTCCGACGGCTTCTACGACGGACAGGAGTTCTACGGTCGCAGCGTCGTGGTGCGGCAGATCGGGCGCCCCGTGCCGGCGTTCACCCCCGGATGGACGCTTCCCCGCGAGTTCGCGCCCGGCAAGTGGTTCGACCGCGGCGGACGCGTCGCGGCGACGCTCGTCACGAACGACGATGGATCGCCCGCCCACGGATCCGGATTCTTCGTGACGGTGAAGGAGCAGGACCGCTGGAACCTCGTCTATCCGATCTTCGGCGACGTGGTCGAGGGTCAGGAAGTGGTCGACGCGATCGGCGACGGCGACACCATCCGCCGCGTCGTGATCGAGGGCGATCCGGCGCCGCTGTGGGCGCGGTATCCGGACGAAGTGTCGCAGTGGCGCGACGCGCTCTCGAAGCTCGACCAGTCCGCGATGCCCCAAGCCGCGCCGCGGTGAGCGGGCGTGCGTCGCGCGGAGGGAGCGGGCCACATCACACGGTGGGCGTTCGCTTCGCTCGGCGGACGGTTACATGGACGGAATGGACAGGATGGACGGGATGGACTCGGAAGGCGAAGCGCTGCACCTGATACGGAAGGCTTGACCGAGGTTCGTCTCCTCTTCTACTCGTCGCCTCTTCTCCTCCTCTCGCCTCGCGCTCGCTCAGTTCCAGCTCATGCCCTTGGGCCAGGACTTGTGCTCCTGGCGATCGGCGAGCGCGACGAGGCGATCGAGGCTCAGCAGCTCGCTCGTCAGGAGCTTGGCTCGTTCACGGGCATCAGGCTCCGCGAGCAGTCGATAGCGCACCTCGTCGTCCTTGAGAAGCGCATAGCTCACGAGTTCGACGAGCGCATGGGTTGGCACATCCTCGCGAGAGATCCACTCGCGGACCGCATCGGCGCTCGCCATCCGCGAGAGCCGCGGCCCCTCGAGCAGTTCACGCAGTCGACGCCGAGTCGCGGCGAGGCGAGGAACGCGACCGGGCTCCTCGATCGGAACCATCTTCGCGAAGCGGTAGAGCCTGCCCGGGGCGGGCTCCATCACCTCGACGATCCTCGCGCGGCAGACGCCGTGCAGGATGACGTTGTGGCGTCCGTCCGGAAGCCTCGCATGCTGGACGATCTTGCCGACGCACACCGCGGGCCGAAGCGGCGGATCGCCGATCGTCGGTCCATCCCAGGAAGGTCCGGCGGGAATCGCCATGGCGATCGGCTTGGCCTTGAGCAGGTTGCCGTCCTCGACCGACTCGAGGCAGTCCTCGACCATCTGTCGATACCGGGGCTCGAAGATGTGCAGCGCCTGCGGCGCGTGCGGAAGCAGGATCGCGCCCCACAAGGGAAAGACGGCGATCGGCTCGTTGAAGTCGATGGTGATCGTGTCGGCCACGGCGAGATGGTAGGGGGAGAGAAGAGGAGAAGAGGAGAAGAGGAGAGAGGAGACGAACCTTGGACCAGCAGCCTGCAGCAGGTGCAGCGATTCGCCGTCCG
>JBMTTG010000093.1:0-9872 GCA_049449095.1 Phycisphaerales bacterium
GGGACACCGCCGCCCGGCTCGACTCGATCCCCGCGAGACCCGGCCGCGGCTGACCTGCGGACGGCGCGAGGCGCACGCCGGTCTCCGCAACCGAAGGCTCGCGTCGATCGCCGCGGATGGTGCGGCGCATCGACCAGGCCTCGCTGCTTCGATCGAGCGCGAGCCATGCCCGCAGCGAGACGTCGAGCCAGGTGGGTTGCTCGCCGGGTCCGGTCTCGGGCGGCAGCATGCGGGCCTCGATCGACACCAGCACGCCGGGCTCCTGTTCGGAGGCTCGAAGCGAGGCCGGATCGCGCGATGGATCGAGGAGACCTCTCGGCGCCGGAACTGCGCGGACCATGAAGGCGCCCACTTCGACCGTGCCGCCCTCGGGCGTCGATCGCCGCAGCCGATGCCAACGCTCCTGGCCGTCGGCCACCGCGAGCAGGCGTTCAGGCGTGAATGCCGACAAGCGGCGTCGGCCCGCGTCGAGCACATCGGACTCCCAGAAGACCAGTGCCTCGGGCGGCTCGATCCGGATCGACGCCAGGGATCGCTCGAGCAGGGGAAGCACGGTCTCGAGGGTCGCGGTCTCGGCCACGACTCGAAACGCCACGAACTCCCGGCCGGCCCGTGGAACGACGAGGAACCCGGTCACGCCCGTCGCCGCTGGATCGACGTCGCCGCCATCGGACGCGGTGGCGCCTTCGAGCGGCACCTCGACGAGCAGGAGGTGCCCGGTTCGGCCATCGACGTCGAAGGGACGATTCACCCGGGTCCTGAAGCGGATTCCGTCCTCCCGCAACGCGTCGAGATAGTCGATCGCCTCGTCGATCGCCTCCGACGGAAGGTCGCCGCGATCGGTGGCCTCGAACGGCTCGATGGTCATCGTCCAGCGCGGCGTCTCGGTGGGCTCGGCCAGGAACGCCCTCGGCGCGCCGTCTTCCCGGAGGCGGACCGTCCAGATGGTGCCGGGAGGCGGGTCGAGGGAGACGCCGAGTCCGCGGAGCGAGAGCCGTTCCGCGGCCGGGGGCGGCTTCAGGCTCGCCTCGTCCTGAGGAATCGCCGCGGCAAGCTCGGCGGCGACCAAGGCGAACGGGAGCAACGCGAGGGCTGCCGCGATGCGGTGGGCTGCAATTCGACGGTGATTCATGAGGTGGGGAAGGGCGGCGGGAGAGGTGCTCGCGTCGGGTTCGACCCGCTCGGCCAGAAGACGCGAGCATGCTAGGGACGGGCCGGCCCGCCTCTCGGCGGGGGATGCGGACCGTGACGAGACTGCCCTCGAACTCGAAGCGGGAAGAGGTGTTGACAGCGGATCGCTTCCCCGTACACTGCCCCGTTCGCGCCTCGGTCGAGGAGCGAAGGCCCCGACGCCCGGTCCGCTCCGGCCCGCCGCGTCCCAAGCCGTGTCTCGAATCGTTCGCGCCCGCCGCGAGTCCTGTGCGGCGGGCGTTTCACTCGCCGACGTTCGCCGCCTCGAGGCGCTCGTTCGGAAAGTCGTCCGAAGTCCCTACTCCCCGGTTTCTCCCGAAGGTCCATCAGCGACATGAGCGGCGGCAAGATCAGGATCAGGATGGAGGCCTACGACCACCAGGCCCTCGACGCGTCGGCTCGCGAGATCGTCGATCACGCGAAGCGCACCGGTGCCCGAGTGGCCGGCCCGATTCCGCTGCCGACGCGACGCGAGATCTACACGGTCAACCGGTCGCCGTTCATCGACAAGAAGTCCCGCGAGCAGTTCGAGATCCGCACCCACAAGCGGATCATCGACATCAGCGAGCCCAACCATCGCACGGTCGAGGCCCTCAACCGTCTGGTCGTTCCGGCCGGCGTGTTCGTGAAGATCAAGGCCTGACCCGCCGTCCGCCCACCGCATCGAAGAGCCTCCCATGCCCGCCGCCATCATCGGACGCAAGCTCGGCATCACCCGCTCCTTCACGCCGGAGGGGAAGAACATCCCCGTGACCGTGATCGAGGCGGGGCCGTGCGTGGTGACGCAGGTCAAGACCACCTCCTCCGACGGCTATGCCGCGGTGCAGCTCGCCTACGGCGACGTCGCCCCGCGCCGCTCGACCCGTCCGGTGATCGCCCATGATGCGAAGGCCGGCACCGCCCCGAAGCGGCTGCATCGCGAGTTCCGTTGCGGCGACGACGCCGAGGCCGGCAACTTCGAGCTCGGGCAGGTTCTGACCGTCGAGAGCCTCGAGGGCACCAAGTTCGTCGACGTGATCGGCACCTCGAAGGGCAAGGGCTTCGCGGGCGTGATGAAGCGGCACAACTTCGCCGGTCTCGAGGCTTCGCACGGCGTCGAGCGGAAGCACCGCTCTGCCGGTGCGATCGCCAGCCACGGCACCGACCGTGGTCATGGCGCGAAGATCAAGAAGGGCAAGCGGATGGCGGGCCAGATGGGCAACGCCCGCGTCACCCTTCGCAGCATCGACGTGGTCGGGATCATTCCCGATCGCAACCTTCTTCTGCTGAAGGGACCGGTCCCCGGCCCCAACGGCGCCACCGTGTTCATCCGGGCCGCGACGCGGCTCTACAAGCGAAAGGCGCGGATCCAGGCGGGCGCGTGACCGCCTGGCGGATCGGGAAGGCCTACGTCGGCGCTCGTCGCCTGCGAAGGAACCGCCCGATCGCGACATCCTTCCTGATCCGAGTCCGAGCCTGCCCGCGGCCATGAGTGACGGCCGCCGGAGGCGAGGGCGAGACGGCTCCTTCGAGAGCCATCGAGGAACTCCATGATCGATCTTCCGATCTACGACCGCTCAGGCACGCAGGTGGACACGCTGTCCATCGACGAGGCTTCCCTCGGGGGGCCCGAGATCCGATACGACCTGCTCAAGCAGGCGTACGTGATCACCCACGGCAACCAGCGACAGGGCTCCGCCCGGACCCGCAACCGGGGACGCGTCGAGGGTTCGACCCGCAAGCTCTACAAGCAGAAGGGCACCGGCAACGCCCGGGCCGGCACCGTCCGCACCAACATCCGCAAGGGTGGTGGCGTGGCGTTCGCGAAGGTCCGCGGTCGCGAGGACTTCCGCACCTCGCTCACCAAGAAGATGCGGCGGCTCGCCAACCGCAACGCGCTGCTCGCCAAGCTCGTCGACGGCGAGGTGAAGTGCTTCGTCGATCTCGCCTTCGAGGCGCCGAAGACCCGCGACTTCGCCGCGGTCCTCGGCAAGGTCGGCATCGACCGGACCTGCCTCGTGGCGGTTGCGAAGGAGAATCGCAACGCGATTCGCAGCGCCCGCAACATCGAGGGCGTCGACTGCACCCGCATCGACCAGCTCAACGCCTTCGATCTGCTCAACCACCGCTATCTCGTCACCGACCGCTCGAGCCTCGAGGCGTTCCTCGACGGCTCGTGCTTCGCTTCCGCCGCCGCTTCGGAGGAGTCCCGATGATCGCGACGCAGGTCATCCGCCGCCCGCTCGTCACCGAGAAGGCGAGCCAGGGTTCCGGCGAGCATCAGCGCTACGCCTTCGAGGTCGACGGCCGCGCGAACAAGATCGACATCCGCAAGGCGGTCGAGGAGCTCTACGGCGTCCGCGTCATGAAGGTCGCCACGCGAATCCGCAAGGGCCACGCCCGTCGTCTCAAGTACGGAGTCGTCCAGACCGGCTCCGTGAAGCACGCCATCGTCCGCATCCACCCCGAGGACCGCATCGAGCTCTTCTGAGCCCGAGCGTCCACCGAACCAGACGAGACACGCCATGGCAGTCCGCGTCTACAAGCCGGTCACCAACGCCCGACGCAACGCTTCGGTCAACCTCAACAGCGAGGTCACCAAGCGCACGCCGGAGAAGTCCCTCCTCGCTCCGCTGCACGGCACCGGCGCCCGCAACTCGCAGGGCAAGCGGACCGTGCGTGGCCAGAGCGGCGGACACAAGCGCCGCTACCGCAAGATCGACTTCCGTCGCAGCAAGGACGACGTGGCCGCGAAGGTGATCGGGATCGAGTACGACCCGAACCGCTCCTGCCACATCGCCCTGCTCGAGTACGCCGACGGCGAGCGCCGCTACATCATCGCCCCGAAGGATCTCGCCGACGGCACGACGGTCTCGAGCTCGGCCTCCGCGATCGAGCCGAAGCCCGGCAACTGCATGCCGCTCAAGTACATCCCGACCGGTCTCACCGTGCACAACGTGGAGATCGTTCCGGGCGCGGGTGGACGGCTCTGTCGGGCCGCCGGGCTCGGCGCCCGTCTGACCAACCGCGAAGGCCGCTGGGCGACGCTGGTGCTTCCGTCCGGCGAGATCCGTCAGGTCTCGGTCGACTGCCGAGCCACCATCGGCGTCGTGGGCAATGCCGACCACGGCAACGTGAAGCTCGGCAAGGCCGGTCGCGCCCGCTGGATGGGGCGCCGTCCGGTGACCCGCGGCGTCGCGATGAGCCACCACCAGCACCCGCACGGCGGTGGCGAAGGCAAGTCCAAGGGCGGCCAGGAGCCGTCCAACGCCTCCGGCACGCAGTCCAAGGGCGGCCGCACCCGCCGCCGCGGCAAGTCGAGCGACAAGCGCATCCTGCGTCGTCGCCGTTCGACCCGCTACGGACAGCTCACCATCTGATCGCCTCCCGCACTCCGATTCCGAACACCGACCCCGAGCCCCGCCCGAGACCCCGACCATGAGCCGATCGACGAAGAAGGGACCGCATGTCGACGAGAAGCTCTTCCGCAAGGTGGAGCGTCAGGCCGAGAGCGGCCGCAAGGCCCCGATCAAGACCTGGGCCCGCGACTGCACGATCGTGCCGGAGTTCGTCGGCTCGACGTTCCAGGTCCACAACGGCCGCACGTTCGTGGAGGTCTTCTGCACCGAGGACATGGTCGGCCACAAGCTCGGCGAATTCAGCCCCACCCGCATGTTCCGCGGCCACACCAACAAGAAGGAGGGCCTCAAGTCCTGAGCGTCTCCGCACGCTCGGCGAGGTGAACTTCATGGCCTACGTCGCTTCCCATCGATTCGCACGCATCGCCCCGCGCAAGGCTCGGCTCGTCGCCGACCAGATCCGCGGGCATGCCGTCGACCGTGCCCTCGCAACGCTCGAGCTCTCGAAGCGTCGCGGAGGCTGGTTCCTCCAGACCGTGCTGAAGAGCGCCATCGCCAACGCGGAGGAGCAGTCCGCCGACGTGGCGAGGCTGGTCGTCGCGGAGGTCCGGGTCGACGAGGGGCCGACGATCAAGCGGTTCCAGCCAAAGGACCGCGGACGGGCGCATCCGATCCGCAAGCGCACGAGCCACATCCACGTCGCGGTGGAGGAGCGGGACTGACCGCTTCGGCGGCCGGAGTCACGAGACCATGGGACAGAAGACGCATCCATTCGGCTTTCGCGTGGGCATCACCGAGGCGCATCGCTCCCGGTGGTTCGCCCCCAAGGCGCTCTTCGGCGAGCTGCTCGTCGAGGACTACCGCATCCGCCGCTTCATCGATCGGCGGCTGAACCGCACGCCTCCCTTCGCGGCGGTGTCGGACATCCACATCGAGCGGACCCGCGAGGAGCTGACGGTCATCATCAAGACCGCCCGCCCCGGCCAGATCGTGGGACGGCAGGGGGCCGAGGTCGAGCGCCTCACCTCCGACCTTCAGGCCCTCACCGGCCGCAAGGTCTCGATCCGCATCATCGAGATCAAGAACCCCGAGATCGACGCGAAGCTCATCGCCGAGACGATCGGCGACCAGCTCCGCAAGCGGGCCAACTACCGCCGCCTGCTCAAGCAGCGGTGCGAGTCGGCGATCCAGAACGGAGCCAAGCGCGTCCGCATCCAGATCTCCGGCCGCCTCGGCGGCGCCGAGATGTCGCGGACCTTCGCGCAGCGGCTCGGTTCGATTCCCCTCTCCACGCTGCAGGCGAACGTCGACTACGCCTGCACCGCGAGCTTCACCACCTACGGGGCGCTCGGCGTCAAGGTCTGGATCTTCAAGGGCATGTACGGCGAGAAGGAGGAGGACTACACCTCCACCGCCGCCGGTGGACGGGCTCGCGCCCGTGGCCGCCGCTGATCGCCGCACCGATCGAGCAACGTCAGGAGCACGACCATGATCTCAATGCCCAAGCGAATCCGGTACCGGAAGCAGCAGCGCGGACGCCTGCGCGGCAACGCGACGCGGGGCAACTACGTCGCCTTCGGCGAGTTCGGGCTGCAGGCACTCGAGCACCACTGGCTCAGCGCCCGTCAGATCGACGCCGGCCGAATCGCGGCCCAGCACTTCCTTCGCCGCCAGGGCAAGGTCTTCATCCGGGTCTTCCCCGACAAGCCCATCTCCAAGAAGCCGCTCGAGCAGCGGATGGGCAAGGGCAAGGCGGAAACGGCCTTCTGGGCCGCCCGCATCAAGCCCGGCACCGTCCTCTTCGAGATCGCCGGCGTCCCCGAGGACATCGCCCGTCAGGCGATGGCCCGCATCGCCCACAAGATGCCCGTGCGTTGCCGCTTCGTCGGCCGCCGGCTCACCGTCTGATTCCCTCCGTCCGAGTCGAGAGCGTCACGCCATGACCGCCAACGAAGTCAAGAAGCTGTCCGACGAGGAGATCGTCGTGGAGACCGCGAGGCTCCGCCGCCGCCTGCTCGATCTCCGCACGCAGACGGTCACCGACAAGGTCGCCGACCACTCGCAGTTCACCAAGACCCGCCGCGACATCGCGCGTCTCCTCACCGAGGCGAGCCGTCGCAGCAAGGAGGTCGCCTCCGCATGAAGCCCAACGCCCCGCTCGTGGTTCCCGAGAAGAGCCCCCGCAAGATCGGCGTGGTGGAGAGCGACCGTCGCGACAAGACCCGCACGGTGGTCATCGCCCGCTCGATGAAGCACTCCAAGTACGGCAAGTACCTCCGCCGCCGCACCGTGCTGCACGTGCACGACGAGGCGAACGAGAGCCGTCGCGGAGACCGCGTCGAGATCGCCGAGTGCCGTCCGCTCTCCCGGACCAAGCGTTGGACCCTCGTCCGAATCGTCGAACGCGGACACGCGCCCGTGACCGCGGATTCCCTCCCGTCCTGACCCGACCCGCCCCGAGGGCCGCGGCGAGCGCCGCGGTCCGGAGTCCCCAGCGATGATCCAGAAGGAAACAAGGCTCGAGGTCGCCGACAACAGCGGCGCGAAGATCGCGATGGTGATCGGCGTGCTCGGCTCGTCGACCGCCCGCGGCGCCTTCACCCGCCTCTCGATGGGCGTGGGCGACCGGGTCGTCTGCACCGTCAAGAAGGCCCTGCCCCACGCGGACATCAAGGCCGGCGACAAGGTGCAGGCGGTGATCGTCCGCACCAAGTACCCGACCCGCCGCGAGGACGGCTCCTACGTGCGGTTCGATTCCAACGCCTGCGTCCTCGTGGACAAGGAAGGCAATCCGAAGGGCACCCGCATCTTCGGCGCCGTCGCCCGCGAGCTTCGCGAGCGGAACTACATGAAGATCGTCTCACTCGCGACGGAGGTCGTCTGACATGCCGCGACACATCCGCAAGGGCGACACCGTCGTGGTGACCGCCGGCAACTTCAAGGGCGCGGTCGGCGAGGTCCTGCACGTCGACGGCGATGCGGGCACCTGCACCGTCAAGGGCGTGAACGTCCGCGCCAAGCGCCTTCGCCCCAACGCCAACCGGCCCCGCGGCACCACCGTGCGGACCGAGTACCCCATCCACATCAGCAACGTGAGCCCCGCCGTCGACGGCAAGCCGTCGCGGGTCCGCTTCGAGACGCGGCCCGACGGCTCCAAGGTCCGCATCGCGGTCCGGGGCGGCGCGGTCCTGCACACGCTCCGAGGCCCGCGCGGCTGAGGCCACGAAGAAGAGGACTTCCACCCATGGTCGCCAGCAAGACGACTCCCCGGCTCCAGGCCCTCTACCGCGACTCCGTCGCGGCGGCGGTGAAGGAGAAGTTCGGGCTCGCCAATCCGCACCAGGTTCCGCGCATCGTCAAGATCGTGGTGAACTGCGGCATCGGCCGGTTCCTCGAGAACCAGAAGCTGAAGCCCGAGGTGCGCGAGACCGTGATCTCGACCCTGTCGACGATCACCGGCCAGCGTCCCGTGATGATCGCCACCAAGCACGCCGTCGCGAACTTCAAGGTCCGCGAGGGCGCGCCCTCGGCGTTCATGGTGACGATCCGCCGCGAGCGGATGTGGAACTTCCTCGACCGGCTGATCCACCTCGCCACGCCCCGCATCAAGGACTTCCGCGGGCTGTCGAAGGACTCCTTCGACAAGAGCGGCAACTACTCCATGGGGCTCACCGAGCAGGCGGTCTGGCCGGAGATCAACATGGCCAACGTCGTGTTCTCCCACGGCATGAACATCAACATCGTCTTCGAGAACAGCAGCCCCGACATGAGCCGGTTCATCCTGACCGAGCTCGGCATGCCGTTCGTCCGGGACGAGGACGCGGACTCCCGCCGGGGCCGCTGAGCACGAGCACGAACCTGAACCAGACCACGCGGATCCACACGAATGGCCAGCAAGCGAACCTTCGCCAAGATGAAGCGGACCCCGAAGTTCTCGACCCGCCAGCAGGTCCGGTGCGAGATCACCGGCCGGAAGCGGGGCGTCTACCGGAAGTTCCGCATCAGCCGGATCATGCTGCGCGAGCTCGCGCTGCAGGGCATGATCCCCGGCATGAGGAAGGCCAGCTGGTGACCGGCACCGCCGGACCCGCATCCACGATCGCACTCGGACCCCAGTCCCGAACCGAGACGGAAGGCACGTCATGAACGATCTGACCGCCGACATGCTGACGAGGATCCGCAACGCGGTGCGAAACCGCGAGCGGACCGTCCTCTGCATCGCCAACAAGCTGAACGCCGGCGTCGCGTCGGTGCTCGCCGAAGAGGGCTACATCGAAGGCTTCGAGCGCATCGAGGACGGCCGCCAGGGCCTCCTTCGCCTCAAGCTGAAGTACGGCAGCCGCGGCGAGCAGGTGATCAACACCATCGACCGCGTCTCCCGCGGCGGCTGCCGCGTGTATCGCGGGGTGGCGGACCTGCCGCGTCCGTTGCAGGGCCTCGGCATCGCCATCGTCTCGACGAGCCGCGGCGTGATGAGCGATCGCAAGTGCCGCGAGGCGAAGCTCGGCGGCGAAGTCGTCGCGACCGTCTATTGACCGACCCGGAAGACGCACGAAGGCCGGAAGCCGTGCGAAGAGAAGTTCGGAGCGAACCGTCATGAGCCGCATCGGAAAGAAGCCCATCCCCGTGCCCGCCGGCGTCAAGGTCGCGATCGACCCCGCCGCGCACGTGATCCGCGTGGAGGGCGCCAAGGGCAAGCTCGAGCAGCGCCTCCGCCCGGAGGTCCGCGTCGCCTGGAGCGAGTCGGAGAAGGAGATCGTCTGCACGATCGACCCCGACCAGTCCGAGGACAAGCAGGTCCGCGCCTACTGGGGCCTGACCCGCGCCCTGATCGCCAAGATGGTGCAGGGGGTCTCCGCCGGATTCGAGAAGAAGCTCGAGGTCGTCGGCGTCGGCTGGAACGCGAAGCTGCAGGGCATGAACCTCGTGCTCAACGTCGGCTACGCGGATCCCGTGATCATGCCGGTCCCCGCGGGCGTCAAGGTGGAGGTCGCGGGCGCGATCATCACCGTGAGCGGACCCGACGCGCAGGCGGTGGGGCAGTTCGCCGCCGCGGCGCGTTCCAAGCGAAAGCCCGAGCCCTACAAGGGCAAGGGCGTCAAGTACGTCGACGAGACCATCACGCGCAAGCAGGGCAAGGCCTTCGGGTCCTGACCAGAGTTCGCCGGAGCGCCACGAGATGAACCGACACGACATCAAGATCAATCGCCGCAGCCGTCGCCGGATCCGCGTTCGCAAGCGGATCTTCGGCATGCCGACCCGGCCGCGGCTCACCGTCTTCCGATCGCTGAGCCACATCTACGCACAGATAATCGACGAACTGAGCGGCCGCACCCTCGCCTG
>JBMTTG010000094.1:0-9857 GCA_049449095.1 Phycisphaerales bacterium
CCGTGCAAGGTGTGTCCGGCGTTCGGCACGACCTCGACTGTGGCATGGGGCATGGTCGTCGCGAAGACCTCCGACGCCGACGCGTCGAGGATCTCGTCCCGCTCCCCCCAGAGGACGAGCGTCTTCGCCGCGACCTGCGGCAGCGTCTCGCGAAGACCATCGAGCAGCAGCGGACCAAGCGCATCGATCACCAGATCCTGCGTCGGCTGGCGGGCACGCAGGTCCTCCGCCAGCGCCGCACGAATGGCCCTTGGGATGTGCGGCGGCGTCACGAAGTTGAGTCTCGTCACGCGATCGAGGTCCTCGACGGTGCGGATCTCGAGCGGATTGCGATCGGCTTCGACCTCCCGCATGAACTCGTTGAGCCGTGGCGCTCGCACGCCGGCCGGACCGAGCAGCACCAATCGCTCGACGCGATCGGGCATCCTCGCCGCGAGGCTCGCGGCGAGTGCGCCGCCCATGCTCGCGCCGAGCAGATCGAAGGGCCCCTCGATCGCACGCTCGAGCCAGGCGGCGATCGCGTCCAGATAGGCGTCGGTCTCGGGACCGCAGCGACGGTCCATCGCTTCGGCGAAGGTCGGACGCATGCCGTGGGCGAACGATTCCCGCGTGATGGCGGCGGCGAGGTCGGGCGAGAGCCGATGTTCGCCGAATCCGGGGAGGTCCGGCGCGATCGCGCGCCGTCCGACGCGCAGTCCAGAGAGCAGCGCGAGCATGGTCTCCTTGCGAACTCCGAGACCGTGCAGCACGACGAGCGGCGGCGCGTCGGTCGCGCCACGAGGCTCGGCCACCAGGCACGGCCAGCCGCCGATCCGGCAACGCCGAACACCGAGTGCGAAGGGCGCGAACCGCATGGCGATCGCGAGAAGCCATCGGCCTCCGTGTCGCTTCAGGACGATCGCGCTCGCGACGGCTGCCGCGCCGGCGAGCATCGCGGCCAGCGCCCATACGGGCTCGACCGGCGAACTGGTCATCGCGGCGGGAATGAGCATGGGGGAGGAGAGTAGAGGAGGAGAGGAGGAGTCGAGGAGACGAACCTCGCTCAAATGTTCCGCTCAAGGTGCAGCGCTTCGCCTTCCGGGTCCATCCCGTCCATCAGGTCCATCCTGTCCATGTGACGCCTCGCCGAGCGAAGCGAGCGACCAGCCTGTGACGTGGCCCGTCGAGCGAAGCGAGCCCACGGCGTGTGACACGCCCGCACCTCACTCCGCGGCAGGCATCCGTTCGCCCTGCTCGCCCGGGGCGAGCGACTCGTCCACGCTGAGCACGTAGGCGACGAGGGCCACGAGCATCAGGATCACGCCGACGATCACGATCACCGGCTTGCGGGAGCCCGACGCCGGAGCGCCATTCCCGTGGCTCTGGTGGTGGGGATGATCGCGGTCGTGTTGGTGGGTGCTCATGGAGTTCCTCGCGGGGACGAAGGGCGGATGCTAGCAGCGTCGCTCGACGGCTCTCAGGAGCCGGTCGTCGCCGCCTCGGGACGCCGCCAGCCCGAGTCGGGATCCTTCTCGAGCGCCCTGGACGCGAGCTTGATGCATCGCAGGCAAAGGAAGGCATCGGGGTCGATGGGGCTCGCCCACGAGGCGTCGCTTCGCTCCTCGAGGCACATCCGGCACTTGAAGGCGCCGCCACCGTCGTCGACGCCGCCGTGCACCACCGCGGTGTAGGCGGTCGAGAGGCAACGCCCGCACACGCACGAGCCGTGGTGCCCTTCGATCATCGGAATCGACTCGGACCACTCGCGGTGGCAGTAGTCGCAGAGGACGTCGGTCATCTGCACGTCGAGCGGGTCGGTGCCGGGCTTGTGCACGGGAGTGGGATCCTTGGGTCGACACGGGTCGTTGGAGCGGCGACGCCAGCCGTATGCTACGACGCGTCTCGCCAGGAGCATGAGCATGAACCGAGGGCTCTCCCTCGCGAACAAGTGCCAACTGATCTTCTCGGTGGCGGTGCTCCTCATCCTCGCCGCGGCCTTGAGCGTTCCGTGGGTCCGCACGCAGCGGCTCGTGCGGGAGAATCAACTCGAGGTCTCGCGGCAGCTCGCCGAGACCTGGCTCGAGAACGGATTCACGCTCGGTCGCTCGGAGGGGCTTGCGATCCCGATGCGGGTGGTCGAGCTCGACGCCCCGACCGAAGGCCTCGAGCAGGACGCCTTTCTCGCCGCGAGCCTGCGCCGATTCGAACGCGATCCGGCGCTCGAGGAAGCCTTCGAGGAGGCCGACGTCGAGGGGCGGACCGTCTACCGCTATGTGCGGGCGATCCGGCAGAGCGATCGTTCAAGGCTGCAGGACGTCGATCTGCTCGAGTTCTCGCCGCGGGTCGAGGCCCCTTCGGTCGTCGATCCGCTGCGAGGGCTCCTCGTGATCGATCGCACGAGCCCCGCCGCGGCGGGGCAGCTGCTGCGCAACCGGATCTGGATCGTCACGAGCGGGCTCGGCGCGGGGCTGCTCGCGATCCTCGTCTTCCACGTGATCCTGACGAAGCTCATCCTGTCGCCGGTCCGGCAGCTCCGCGAGACGATCGACCGCGTGAAGCGCGGCGACCTCGCGGCGCGCTCCACCGTGCGGACCGGCGCCGACTTCGAGGATCTCGCCACCGGCCTCGACGCGATGCTCGATCAGGTCGAGACGAGCCGCGAGCGCCTCGAGGCGATGAACGAGTCGCTCGATCTCAAGGTCGGCGAGCTTTCCGAGGCGAACGTCGGGCTGTACGAGTCGAACCGCCTCAAGAGCGAGTTCCTCGCGAACGTCAGCCACGAGCTCAAGACGCCGCTCAACTCGATCATCGGCTTCGCGGAGCTGCTCGGCGAGCTCGCCCGCAACGACCCCGAGGCCGATCCCAAGCGGCTTCGCTACCTCGGGAACATCCTCACGAGCGGTCGGCGGCTGCTCGAGATGATCAGCGAACTGCTCGAGATGGCGAAGATCGAGGCGGGTCGGGTCGAGCTCTCGATCGAACCGACGAGCGTGTCGGATCTCGTCGAAGGACTCGAGGCGATCATGCGCCCGCAGGCGGATGCGAAGGGCATCCGCATCGAGAGCCGCGTCTCCGCGGAGTTGCCGCCCATCGAGACCGATCCGGGCAAGCTGCAGCAGATCCTCTTCAACTTCCTCTCGAACGCCGTGAAGTTCTCGCCCGAGGGCGCCGCGGTGCATCTCTCGGCGGAGCGCTTCACCCGACCCGACCGCACCGCCGGCGTGCGGATCTCCGTGCGCGACGAGGGACCGGGCATTCCCTACGACATGCAGGACCGGATCTTCGAGAAGTTCCGCCAGGTCGACGCGAGCCACACCCGCACCCACGGCGGCACGGGGCTCGGGCTCGCGATCTGCCGTGAACTCGCGGTCCGGCTCGGGGCGACGGTGTCGCTGGTGTCCGAGCCTGGCCACGGCGCGACCTTCGCGGTGGAACTGCCGCTTGCATTCGCGGGCGCCACGGCCGAACCGCTCATGCCGTCCTGACGCCGAGTCGAAGGCGCACGGCCCGAAGGGACTCCTCTAGTCCGTCGCTCGGGTCGGATGGCGATCGAGGCGAGGGTGATCGATCGTTCGCTACAGGCTCTCCGCGATCAGGCGGTCGGCCTCGGGCACGCGGCGACGCGCCCAACTCGCGTCGAGGCGCTCGGCGAGCGGCGCAAACTCGGGACGATCGGCGAGGAATCGGACGACCGCGAGCGCCACCCGTTCCGGCGGCACGTCGCCGCCGGGGGAGAGCAGGTCGTAGTCGGGCCAGGCGAGCCGGAGCCGATGGTCGCGGATCCCCTCGGGGCTCTCGCGGCGCACGACGAAGAGCCAGCAGCCAGGCTGCTCCTCCTGCGAGACGATCTCGAACGCGTCGGCCACGGCGAGGTCGAGAGTAGCATGCGACCCTTCGATCCCCGGTTGCGCAACGCGTGCAACCGCGGGTGGCTCAGGGCGAAGACGAGTGCTTCCCCGCCGCCCATTCGCCCACCTCCGCCCCGACCCCGGTTCCCGATGGCCTTCCTGATCGAGACGCTTCGTCTCGGCCTCAACAACCTCCGGCTCCACAAGCTCCGCTCGGTGCTGACCAGCCTCGGCATCATCCTCGGCGTCGCCGCGGTGATCGTGGTGGTGGCGATCGGCGAGGGGAACAAGCGTTCCGCGCTGCGGGACATCGAGTCGCTCGGCGCCACCAACATCATCGTGCGGTCCTCGAAGCCGCCGGCGACCGGCAGCGTGTCGACCATGCAGTCGTTCCTGGTGAGCTACGGGCTCAAGTACCAGGACCAGCGGCGGCTCGAACGCTGGATCGGCGACGCCAAGCAGGTGGTGCCGCTCAAGAGCGTCGGCTCGGAGATCCGTCGCGGGGCCTCCCGCACCGTGAGCCAGGCCTTCGGCACGGTGCCGGAACTCGAGCGGGCCGCGAACCTGCGGCTCAAGCCGCGAGGTCGCTACCTGAGCCCGGAGGATCTCGCCGCCTCGGCGCCGGTCGCGGTGATCGGATCGTCGATCGCGGAGCAGTTCTTCCCGCTCGAGGATCCGCTTGGGCAGGATCTCCGCATCGACGATGCGATCTTCCGCGTGGTGGGCGTGCTCGAGCCGATCGGCTTCGCGGGCGGCGCGGGTTCGGCGCTCGTCAACCGCGACCTCAACAAGGACATCCACATCCCGCTCTCGACGGCGCAGCAACGCTTCGGCGACGTGGTCGTGCGGCGCGAGAGCGGATCCTTCTCGGGCGAGGAGGTCGAGCTCTACGAGATCTACCTCTCGGCGCCCGACACCGAGAGCGTGCTCTCGATGGCCGAGCGGGTCGAACAGATCGTGGCGACCGGGCATCCGGGGCTCACCGACGTGCAGCTCATCGTGCCGTGGGAGCTGCTCGAGAACGCGAAGAAGGCGCTGCTCGTCTGGAACATCATGCTCGTCGCGATCGCCGCGATCAGCCTGCTCGTCGGCGGCATCGGCATCATGAACATCATGCTCGCCTCGATCACCGAGCGGACCCGGGAGATCGGCATCCGCCGAGCGCTCGGCGCGACGCGGCACCACATCGTGAGCCAGTTCCTCGTCGAGACCGGCACGCTGTCGACGGTGGGCGGGCTGATCGGGATCGGCGCAGGAATCGCGGTGGCGCTGGGGCTTCGCACGATCGTGCCGTGGCTCATGAAGCTGCCGATCTTCCAAGGCGTGGCGGATGGGAGCTTCCGGCTCGAGCCGCAGATCACGATCTGGTCGATCGCGGTGAGCTTCATGGTCGCGGCCGGCGTCGGCCTGATCTTCGGGATCTATCCCGCGGTCGTCGCGAGCCGCAAGGACCCGATCGAGGCGCTGCGGCACGATTGAGGCGAGGGAAGGCTCGGCCTTCCGAGTCGGTGGGGCCCCTCCGCCTCGCGTTGCTCGGCACCTCCCCGACGTCGCGGCGCTCGGTCAGGGAGGAGTCGGGCTCGTCGCGCGAGTGGCGTCCGTCGAAGGTCGCACCCACCGCCACCGCATCCACAGGAGCAGTGCCGCCGGCACCCACGCGAGCATCCATGGCAACCGCTTGCGCCACGGCGGCGGCTCGCCCGCGACGGGGACGATCGCCTCGAGCCGGCCCGCGTCGCTTTCAACGACGAGCCGCCATTCGCCTTCCGTCGGCACCTCGAACTCGATGAAGGCCGCAAGGGGATCGATCGGGGAGGGGGCCGAGAGCCCGCCAAGCACGGTGCCGTCCCGTTCGAGCCGAATGCGCGGCGGTTCGCGCCGCCACGATTCCGCGATCGCCTCGATCGAGACGAGGCCCACGCGCGGCGGCACCGGCGCGACGAAGACCGCGGCGGGCGAGCCGTCGTCGAGCCTGCCGCGGGCGCCGAGGGCGCCGCCGTCGGCCTGCGAAGGTCGCGCTGCGGCGAGGGCGGCGGCCACGGCGAACACCGCTGCAAGCGTGCGGCGGACGGATCTCACGCCACCGCTCCGCGCATGTCCATCGGAACCTGCACGATCCAGAAGCCGAGAAGACACAGGGCCGCGGCGATCGCGATCCAGGGCCACGACCATCGCCCGAGGCTCCTGACGAGCGCCGCTGCGGCGACGATCGCGCCGAGCTGCAGGGCCAGAAGCTCGGCCGGCACGAGCCAGTCGGGCACCTCCGCGCAGCAGGCCTTCGCCCACTGCGGCGTGCCGAGATCGATTCCGAGATCGCCCGCGGCCCGCTGCAGGCTCGCCCATCCCGCCGCGAAGCCGGTCACGAGATGGAAGCCGAAGTGGACTGCCCACATCGCGGCGCCGAGCGGAAGGAGGCCGCGCATGCCGCGGCAGAAGCGTTCGCGCGATCGCCCTGCGGCGAAGAGGCCGAGGATCGCGGGCACCGCGACCGCCGCGAGGATCGTGCCCACGAAGGCGAGCACGCGATCGTCCGCAAGGCCGAGCGACGTCGAGGCCTCGCGCAGCCACGCGGTCACCGGCTCGGTCATGCCGACCGCGTTCGCGAAGGCACCGAAGACGAGCGTGCCCGAGAGCATCGCGAGGTCGAGGCGATTGGAGATGCGGCCGATGTTCGAGCGCGGCGCATCGTCGGCGAGATCCTCGAGGGTTCGTCGATCGACGAGCCCGACGTTGTCGTGCGGGCAGGCATGGGCGCAGTCCATGCAGAAGGTGCAGTCGAGGTTGCCGCGCTTGCGCGGCTGCGCGAGGTGCAGTTCGCAGCCGGGAATCGCCGCGGTGGCCGCGGGCGATCCGGCGAAGGGCATCGCGAGCACCGGGAGCGGGACGGCGCGATCGTTCCGGGGCTCGCGGGCGGTGCCTCGGATGCACTCCATCGTCGAGCACGACGCGCAGACCGACGCGTCCTTCACGCCCACCGCGACCGGCGAGGTCTCGGCGAGCGAACCATGCAGCTGCCCAAGCGGGCAGACGTGCTTGCAGAACGCGGCGCCGGCGAAGAAGGCGTCGACGAGCAGGAGCACCGCCACGTAGCCGAGGAGGATCCAGGCCGTCGCCCACGGGCTCGCCCAGAGATCGAACGCCTCGTAGAAGGCGAGCCAGAGCGCGACGAGACCGACCGCAAGCCACTTCGACCGCAGCGCCTTGGGGAATTGACGCGTCGGCTGCACGAACTTCCGCAGCAGGCCGCGCGGCGCCATGAACGGACAGCCCATGCAGGCGAGGTTCCCCGCGAGGATGATGCCCAGCACGATGAACCCCCGGGCGTGCGTCCACGGCAGCGTGCCCGCGAGGTTCGCGGGGGCCTCCGGCGGTCCGAACCATCCGTCGAGGCAGACCAGCAGCATGAGCGCGAAGGTCCCCCAGCGGATCGCGTCACGCACCCGGCGATGGCGCAGCGCCGGCAGGAGCAGGAGCGTCGCGAGCGATGGACGCGGCGAGGTCCGGCGAGGCTTCGCGGCGAGCGGCATCGCAGGCGTGGATCGCGGCTTGCGAAGGCTTCGCGCCACGAGCCAGCCCGCGATCGGCAGCATCGTCGCTTGGCTGGCGAACCACATCAGTCCCGCCGCGATCTCCTGGTCGCGGAGCGGCGAGACCCCGAGCATCGGCGCGGTGGTCTCGTAGGAGGCGTAGATCGGGCGCCCGGCGAAGGCGAGGATGCCGCAGAAGACGGTGTTCTGCAGGTCGATCGCGAGCAGAAGCAGCACCCGCGGCAGCGGGCTCCAGGCCGAGCGGAACGGCCAGGGCTCGAAGACGTTCCACCAGACGAGCATGGCGGTGCCGAGGAAGCACAGGTGTTCGACCGCATGCCAGAAGGGATCGGCGATCGCAAGCTCGTAGAGCGCCGGCACGTGCCAGAGCCACATCGACACGGAGAAGAGCACGCCCGCGGTGAGCGGATGCATCAGCGTGCGATAGGCGCTTCGGAAGGGGGGCGCCGCCATGAACGGCCCGAGCGTGCGCTGCCAGCGTCGAGGCAGGCCCCGGAAGAGCGGCACCCCCGGCATGCCCGCGACGAGCAGCGGCGCCGCGACGAGTGAGAGCAGCACGTGCTGGGCCATGTGCGGCCAGAGCGCGTACTTGGCGAAGAGGTCGATCGGCGAGGCGAGCGCCGCCCAGAGCGTGGCGAGCCCGGCGAGGTAGCACGCCGCGCGGCCGCGCGAGAATCGCGATGGCAACCCGATCCGTCCGCGCAGGTAGGTCGCCGCGAGCAGGACGATCGCGATCGTCGTCCACGGAGGCACCGTCCACGCGGAGAGCATGGGGCAAGGGTAGCGGCGCGGGGAGGCGTCGATCGCTCCGCGACCACGACTTCGATCCGCGCCGTCGACTCAGCGTCGCTCGGCGGCCTGCGGCGGGATCGGCAGGAGCGCGCCGGGCGGATTCGAGGTCTGCTCGTTCTCGGGATGCATGGTGAGCAGGAACCGCGCCAGCGCCTCGGTCTCGGCGCTCGTCAGGTTCTTGCCGAACGCCGGCATGTTGCCGCCGCCCTGCTGGATCTGGCGCACGAGCTGGTCGTAGGAGAGACGTGTGGCGACGTCGTCGAGCGCCGGGCCGCGCTTGCCGCCCTGACCGCCGAGTTCATGGCAGTTGCGGCACTGCGCGTTCTGGATGATCACGGCGCCCTGCAGCTCGAGGGGGCCGCGGTCCTTGACGTACTCGACCGGCGTCGGCAGCGAACTCCACGCGTTCATCACCGGGCTCCAGGGACTCTTCTGGCCCTCCCAGGTGAGGATCCCGAGCGCCGTCGCGGCGAGCACCACGCCGAGCACCATCATCGGCCGTCGGCTCGGGGCCCGCTCGCCGCCGTTGGAGAGGATCGGCAGCAACACGAGGCCGAGGATCAGGGCACCCGGTGCGACGAGCATGACGAGCGTCTCGCTCGCCGGGGGAATGAGCGAGACGAGCCCGAAGATCCAGAGGAACGGAAGGTCCGGCCGTGGATTCGTGTCGATGTCGGTCGGATCGGGCAGGCCGTTGGGCCCGACCGGGCCGAGCCAGAGCGCGATGCCCACGAGCAGCAGGAGCATCGCCCCGCAGAAGACCATGTCCCGCTTCGCCGCGTCCGGCCAGAAGGGCACGCCCTCCTTGTGGATGCGGGCCTCGTAGGACTCGCGGTACGTCGCGGGATCGACCGGCTCGCCGACCTTGGGCATCTCGCTGATCCCGTGTCGCAGGACGAGCACGAGGTGGAGCCCCACCAGGGCGATGGTGAGCCCCGGCAGCACGAAGACGTGCAGCGCGAAGAAGCGGTTGAGCGTCTCGCCGCTGATCGTCGGTCCGCCGAGCAGCAGGTCGCGGGCGAGGTTGCCGAAGACCGGGATGCGGTCGGCGATCGCGGCGCCGATGCCGATGCCCCAGTAGGCGTCCTGGTCCCACCGCAGCACCTGCCCGGTGAAGGCGAGGGCGAGCGTCAGCAGGCAGAGGAAGACCCCGACGATCCAGGTCAGTTCACGCGGGAACTTGTAGGTCGCGTGCAGGAAGACCTGCACCATGTGCAGGATCATCATCGCGACCATCGCGTTGCTCGACCATCCATGGATCGCCCGAAGCATCCAGCCGAACGGGACCTGCGTGTCGATGTAGACGAGGTTCTCGTAGGCGTTGGAGGCGCTCGGCGCGTAGAGCGTGCCGAGGCAGATGCCCGTCACGATCTGCAGCGAGAAGAACATGAGCGTCGCGCTGCCGAAGACGTAGAACCACCGGGCGCTCGGCGGCACCTTGTGGGTCATGATCGGCGCGAGGAACGCACCGATGCCCGTGCGATCCTCGAGCCAGCGGATCGGCACGAGGATCGCGTTGAGCAGCGGACCGGGCTTTCGCTGCGGCGAGGCGGCGTCGCTCATTCAGGGCGCCTCCTGCAGGCCGGGAAGCCGGCCCGCGTCGATCCAGAGATGGTCGTTCTCGATCTTCGCCGGATAGGGGAAGAGGCTTCGCGGCGGCGGACCGCTGGCGCGGGAGCCGTCCTCTTAG
>JBMTTG010000095.1:0-9780 GCA_049449095.1 Phycisphaerales bacterium
CGAGGCCGAAGGCGGTCTCGGTGACGATCGCGACCTCGCCTCGATCGACGCTGCGGCGATCGACGTGGCGTCGCGCATGCTCGATCGCGCCGATCTGGTCGTCCTGCTCGCATCGCCCGATCAGGCGTGGGCGTCGACTCGTCAACCGGATGGAACACCGACCCTTCGGGTCATGTCGAAGTCGGACCTCCCGCAGGCCGCCACGTCGCCACGATCACGCGAGGCGGACTGCATCATCAGCGCGACCACTGGACATGGCGTCGCCGATCTGGTCTGCGCCGTCCGGGATGCGCTGGTGCCCCCCGGCGACCTCGCCCACCCCGGGCCGTGGCAACCGCGAACGTCTCCGAAGGACGCTCCGATTCGAGGACGCTGAAGCGTCGACGTGCGAATGCGCCCACCGACCACACCGCTCGACCTGGCGGGAACGGAATGGTGAGCGCGAACCCTTGGTGCCATGCCCGGCGTCTTGTAGGTTCTGGTCCGCGAAGGCCGCCGCCGATCGTTCCCCGGCGCACCGACCGCCCGCTTCGGAGCCCAATCGTGAAGCCCATCCTCGTCGCTTCCCTCGTGATCGCGTTCGCCATCGCCGGCCCGGCCTCTTCGCAGCAGGCCTGCACCGACGATCTCAACGGCGACGGCATCGTGAACGGCGCCGACCTCACGATGCTCATCGCCAACTGGGGCGCGACCTATCCCGCGACGATCGAGTCGGTCGCGCCGGACTCCGGCCCCGCGACCGGCGGCACCGCGATCACCATCACCGGCGCCCATCTCGCCGGCACGACCGCGGTCACCGTCGGCGGCGTGCCCGCCACCAACCTCGTGATCGTCTCGCCGACCACGGTGACCGCCGTGACGCCCGCGGGAGCGTCGGGATCGGTCGCCATCGCCGTGACGACGCCGGCAGGAACGACCGTCGCTTCGAACGCCTTCACCTACGACAAGGGCGCGGTGCCCTGGGCCACGGTCCTCGAGGCAGCGCCGGATCCGACGATCGTCACCAACGCGACCCTGCGAGCCGCCATCGTCGCGACCGGCCTTCCGTGGCGGGTGCGCGACAACGCCAGCAATGTCGAGATGCTCCTCGTGCCGCCGGGGACCTTCAACATGGGTTGCTCGCCGTCGCAGCAGGGCCCGTGCGTGCCGGACGAGAATCCGGTCCATTCGGTCACGCTGACGCAGGCGTTCTATCTCGGCCGCTACGAAGTCACGCAGGCGCAGTGGACGGCGATCGTCGGAGCCAACCCCAGCTACTTCACAGGCTTCGCCGACAGCGCGTCTCGTCCCGTCGAGCGGGTCTCGTGGAACATGCTGCAGGCCTTCGAGAGCGCCACGGGCCTGCGTCTTCCCACCGAAGCCGAATGGGAGTTCGCCTGCCGAGCCGGCACCGCCACCGCCTTCAACAACGGCAGCAACGTCGACTCGACGCTGGGCACGATCGCGTGGTACATCCTGAACTCGGGCAACCAGACCCACGCCGTCGGCCAGAAGCAGGCCAATGCGCTCGGCTTCTCCGACATGGAGGGCAACGTCTGGGAGTGGTGCGAGGACTGGTACTCCTCGACCTACTACAGCGTCAGTCCGTCGACCGATCCACCCGGCCCCGCGAGCGGAAACCTGAAGGTCTTCCGAGGCGGATCGTGGCTCGGCACCTCGAGCCCCTGCCGATCGTCCTATCGCGCCGCGGGCGCTTCGCCGACGAGCGTGCAGAACAACGGCGGCTTCCGGGCCGCGCGGACACCGTGATCCCCACGATGGCCATCGCTCCACCCGTCGCGATGCTCGCCCGCCGCTACAGCCCCACCACGCTGTAGCCGCTGTCCACGTAGAGGGTCTGCCCCGTCACCGCGGTCGAGAGATCGCTCAGGAGATAGACCGCCGCGTCGCCCACGTCCTTGCCGACGATGTTTCGACGCATCGGCGCCTTCTTCTCGACCCAGTCGAGGATCTCGCTGAAGCCGCCGACCGCCATCGCGGAGAGGGTCCGCAGCGGCCCGGCGCTGATGCAGTTGACGCGGATCGACTTCTCGCCGAGTTCCATGGCGAGGTAGCGGGAGGTCGCCTCGAGGGCGGCCTTCGCGACGCCCATCACGTTGTAGCCCGGGATCGCCTTCTCGGCGCCGTAGTAGGAGAGCGCCACCATCGAACCGCCGCTCGTCATGAGCGGCGCCGCGCGGTTCGCCATCGCCGCGTAGGTGTAGGCGGAGATGTCCATCGCCTGGGTGAAGACCTGCCGGGGCGTGCCGGTGAAGAGACCCTCCTTCAGCCAGTCCTTGTCGGCGAAGGCGATCGAGTGGACGAGAAAGTCGATCGTGCCGACGTCCGCGGCGATCTTCGCGAAGACGCGGTCGAGATCCTCGTCGCTCGAAGCGTCGAGCGACGTCGTCCACGCATCGGGCACGCCGAGGGAGTCCATCGCCTTGCGGAGACGCCGTTCCATCTTGTCGCCGGGCAGATGCGTGAACATGCAGGTCGCGCCGTGCGCGAGCAGGCTCTCCGCGATCGAGTACGCCATCGAGTGCTCGTTCGCGATGCCGACCACGAGGCCTCGCTTGCCGTCCATCAACGCCATGGTTCGTGCTCCTTCGCTTGGACCCCGGAAGCCCCGAAGGGGTCGGGAAGGGTAGCGGATCCTCCCGTTCGGCTGGGTGAAGCGATCGCCCCGATCCGGCGGGAGCAAACCCCTCACCGCTATACTCGCCCCCTTCGCGGCGCGGCCGCGATCTCGCCGCCTCGACCCGGTCCGACATGGGCATCTTCGAGCGCTTCCGCAGCCGCCCCGCCGCCACTTCCACCGCTCCGCGACGACCCTCCACCCAGGCCTCGGGCGAGGTCGCCTCGGAAGAGGCGATCCTCGAACTCGGACGCGAACTGCTCGATCGCTCGTCGCGCCACAAGGCCGGCCTGCTCAGCGGTTCGTATTGGTCCGACGCCCTGATGAACTGGTCCATGAAGGACGAGGCCTTCAAGGTCCAGCTCTTCCGGTTCGTCGACGCGTTCCCGATGCTCAAGACCCCCGAGCAGGTCCACGACCATCTCGAGGACTACCTCTCGCAGCCCGGCGTCACCCTGCCGCCGGGGCTCGGGATCGGGCTCAAGGCGGGCGGCATGGCGAAGGGCATCGTCGCCAAGACGATGTCGGGACGCATCGAGGGCATGGCCGCGAAGTTCATCGCCGGTCGCGACGCCGCCGACGCGCTGCCGATGCTCGAGAAGCTCTGGAAGCGCGGCCTCGCCTTCTCGGTCGACCTGCTCGGCGAAGCGTGCGTCTCCGACGCCGAGGCCGAGGTCTACCGCGGCAAGTACCTCGACCTCATCCGCAACCTGCCCGAGGCGGTCGCGAAGTGGCCCGCGAATCCGCGGCTCGACTCCGACCATCTCGGCCCCATCCCGCGCACCAACGTCTCGATCAAGATCTCCTCGCTCTATGCGGCCACCGATCCGATCGACTTCGAGGGATCGCTCCGCGGGCTCGTCAAGGCGCTCACCCCGGTGCTCGAGGCCGCGGCCGAGCGCGGCGTCTTCGTCAACTTCGACATGGAGCAGCGCTCGCTCAAGGACCTGACCCTCGAGCTCTTCAAGCGTTGCTGCGATGCGGTCGAGTTCGAGGGCGGGCTGGCGATGCAGGCCTACCTGCGCTCGGGCGACGACGACGCGCGGAACATCGCCGAGTGGGCGAAGCGACGCGGCCGCCCGGTCACGGTGCGGCTCGTCAAGGGCGCGTACTGGGACTACGAGACGATCCACGCCGAGCAGATGGGCTGGCCGGTGCCGGTCTGGAGCCGCAAGCGCGACAGCGACGCGTGCTTCGAGCGAATGAGCCGGATCTTCCTCGAGTCGACGCCTCGCCGCGACGGCGAAGGCGGCGTGAAGCTCGCGCTCGGTTCGCACAACGCGCGATCGATCGCGGCGGCGCTCGCCGAGGTCGAGCGCCTCGGACTGCCCCGCGCCGCCCTCGAACTGCAGATGCTGCACGGCATGGGCGAGGAGCTGAAGTCCGCCTGCGCCGAGATGGACCTGCGGGTTCGCGAGTACGTGCCGGTCGGCGAGATGATTCCCGGCATGGCGTACCTCGTGCGGCGCCTGCTCGAGAACACCTCGAACGAGTCGTGGCTCCGCGCGGGCTTCGCCGACGGCGCCACGCCCGAGCAGTTGCTGGCGTCGCCGCACGGCGCCGCGGGCGAGGACCCCGGGCTTGCCGCGCTACGCGAGGCCCCTCGCCGCCACCACCTCAGCCCGGCCTGCGTGGGAATCGGCGACAATCAGCCCTTCTTCAACGAGTCGATGCGCGACTTCGCGGACGCCGCGCAACGCAAGGCCTACGGCGAAGCGGTCGAACGCTGCCGCGTGCCGAAGGTCGCGATCGACGCAACGGAGGCCGACGCCGACGCGGCGCTCGCGCGGCTCTCGGCGTACTTCCCGACTTGGCGCGACAGCGCCTACGCGACCCGCGCCGCGGTGCTCGTCAAGGCCGCCGAGGCGATGCGCCGCCGCCGCGACGAACTCTCGGGCATCGTCATCCGCGAGAGCGGCAAGACCTGGCGCGAGGCGGACGCGGACGTCTGCGAGGCGATCGACTTCTGCGAGTTCTACGCCCGGTGCGGCGCGAGCCTCTTCGGCCGTGAGCGGATCGGCCGCTTCGTCGGCGAACTCGACGAGCAGTGGCATCAGCCTCGCGGCGTCGCGGTGGTGATCAGCCCGTGGAACTTCCCGCTCGCGATCTGCTGCGGCATGGCGGTGGCGGCGCTCGTCACCGGCAACGTCGTCGCGGTGAAGCCCGCGGAGCAGACCCCCGCGATCGCGAAGATCCTCTGCGAGATCCTCTGGGAGTCGGGCTGCCCGCGCGACGCGCTCGCGTTCCTGCCCGGTCCCGGCGAGACGGTCGGGGCGAAGCTCGTGCGCGATCCTCGCGTGGCGCTCGTCGCCTTCACCGGCTCGAAGGGCGTCGGCCTCGACATCCTTCAGGCCGCCGGAAGCACGCCCGCCGGACAGCCCTTCGTCAAGAAGGTGGTCTGCGAGATGGGCGGCAAGAACGCGGTGATCATCGACGCCTCCGCCGACCTCGACGAGGCGGTGCTCGGCGTGCGGCAGAGCGCGTTCTCCTTCTGCGGGCAGAAGTGCTCCGCGTGCAGCCGGGCGATCGTGCTCGAGAGCTGCCACGACGAGTTCCTGCGGCGCATCGTCGAGAGCACCCGCACCCTCGTCGTCGGCGATCCGCTGCTGCCGGGCACCGACATCGGCCCGGTGATCGACGAGGACGCCGCCGCCAAGATCCGCGAGTACATCGAGATCGGCCGCCGCGAAGGCGTGGTCGAACTCGAGATGCCGGTGCCGGAGGGACTCGCCGCGAAGGTCGGCAAGCCCTACGTCGGCCCGACGATCGTCTCGGGCATCCGGCCCGAGCATCGCCTCGCGAACGAAGAGATCTTCGGCCCGGTGCTGGCGGTGATGAAGGCTCGCGACTTCGACGAGGCGCTCGCGATCGCGAACTCGACCGAATACAAGCTGACCGGCGGCGTCTTCAGCCGCAAGCCCTCGCACCTCGAGCGAGCGCGGCGCGAGTACCGCGTCGGCAACCTGTACCTCAACCGCGGCATCACCGGGGCGCTCGTCGCCCGGCAGCCCTTCGGCGGCTTCGGCCTCTCGGGCGTCGGCAGCAAGGCCGGCGGCCGCGAGTACCTGCTGCACTTCACGGAGCCCCGCGCGGTGTGCGAGAACACCATGCGTCGCGGCTTCGCGCCGATGGGCGAGTGAGCCTTCGGGGAGGGGTACCTCGTGCCGTCGAGCTTGAGCGACCGGCCGGAACCCCATGGCCGGTCGCCCGCGCCATGCTTCTCAAGGACACGTTCCCCACGCCAACAGCATCAATCCGATGTCCGCGCCGTCCACTTCCCCGTCGGCATCCAGATCGCTCAGCGGGGCATCCGTCCCCCAGTCCAGGAGCAGGATCCCCAGGTCCGCCCCCGTCACCAATCCGTCGCCGTTCAAGTCCTCTGGACATGGAGCCACCGGATACTCGACCGTGATCGATGCGACATCCTGCTGCGTCGCCCCGCCGGGATACCTCGCGAAACTCACCCACAGCGTCGCCTCGCGCGAGTCGGCATGGCCCGTCTGCTCCACGACGAAGCGCCCCAGCCAGGTCCGGCCACCTTTGCCGTCGGTCAGGCCTTGGAGATTCCCGGGATTGGAGTTGAACCAGCCCGCGTTCGGAGGAGGCGTCGCAGCCATCGGATCCGAGAAGGTCGGATCCAGCGAAGTCGTGTTGCCGGAGAACGCGCCGGAACTCCCACCTACGGTCACAAACGAATCGAACTCCGGCGCCGACGCATCCGCATAGATAGGCAGCCAGTGGCCGCCCGCATCGTCGAGGTGCGTGAACGGGCGCCCGCCCGTGTTCACGATCGTCGTGTCGAACACGTTGACCACCTCCACCGACACCTCGTCGAACTCCGCAAAGAGATCCACCGAGACATAGCGGGTCCCGAAACGCATCAATTCGACCGAAGTCGCCGCAAGGCCCGTCAGCGATGGAAGATCCTGACACTCGTCGGGCACTCCGTTGAAGTCCGTGTCCTTCGACGTGCCGTCGACGAGTTCACAGTCGTCGGGAACGCCATTCGCATTGCAGTCCGCGGCACCACCGGCGATCTCCGCGGCATCCGTGGTGCCATCGCCATCGCAGTCTGCGGTCGGTTCCGAACAGTCGGCTCGGTACACCCTGATCGTCGAGGCGTTGTAGGCGACCGCGTAGAGCGATCGCGTCTCGCCGTCATGGACCGCGACACTCAGGAAGTCGAATCCAGCAACTTCCAGCAACTCCGTGGCTGTGGCGGAGACTCCACCAGCGCCGTCGTTCTCCATGACGGCGAGGCGGCCCGTCAGATCCGGACTGATCAGCACCAGATCCTCGAGGCCGTCGAAGGTCACATCGGTCGCGAACATGGCCCGGTAAGGGCTGGGGATCGGCAGCTCCTCGAACTCGAGACCGTCGATCTCGGTCGACCATCGGCCGAGCGTCAAGGTCTGCGAAAATGATGTGCCCACGTACACGCCGAAACCCGAGCCGGGCACCGATGCCCCATCCGCATCGAACGGGAATCCATGCGTGGTTCGCGGAGACGCGAAGTTGACGATGGCGCTTCCGAAGGTCCCGTCTCCGTTGCCTCGGTAGAGCCAGGTGCCCCATTGACCGTGGGCCCAGCCGCTCTTGACGGTCGAGACGAAGTCGGCATGGCCATCCCCATCGATGTCGTTGGTGCCGCGGGCGTAGAGGTCGCGAGGCCACACGAAGTCGGCTTGAACGGCGAAGTTGCGACCTCCGAGGTTTCGCGTGGTCCTGGTCTTCCGTGACGTGTCGCTGATCGAGAACGGCATGCTGGTCGTGATGATGTCGAGCAGCCCGTCGCCGTCGAAGTCGATCGGATCCGAACCGATGCAGTACGGAACCGACATGAGGGCTATCTGGGTGTAGTCGCCAGCCAATGGATGCGCCGGATCTCCGCTGTTCCAATACACCCGCACCGCATTGCTGCCGCAGTTGTAGCCGTAGGTGGCGTTGACGAGAAGATCCGGATGGCCGTCGTTGTCGAAGTCGCGGATCGCCGCGATCCACCCGTGCGCCACGATGGAGAACGAGTCGGAAAGCTGCAGCGACTCGCCGTCATCGAGGTACACCCGCAGGATCCTCGGATCATCGATGGTGAGCATGTCGATCCGACCGTCGCCGTTGATGTCGACGAGAAACGGATACTCGTTGTTGATCCTGGGCTCTTCGTGGAACAGCGTCATCTCCCCCAGGCACGCGGGCGTGGTCCCGCCACCGTTTGCGACCGACGCGCCGAACAGCGACGACGCGCCGGCAACCACCAACACCACGAACTCGATCCGCTGCCGATCGGTCGATCTGCTTCGAGACATGTCGAAGGCTCCCTTCTAGATGTAGGCCCCGAACACCCGGCGCCCCCTGAACTGCCGCCCCCCGCGGAGCGACTACGCACGAGACTAACGCTGTGGCGTGGTTCCGAACAACCGATCACCCGCGATTCACGCAACTCGGTGCCTTGAGCGAATGGTCCACCGAGCCGTCGGCGCTGGGCGGATGCATCGCGACGGGGTCGGCTGGCAGATCGAGCGCCGCAGACGGCATCCGCTCTCGGAGGACCTGCACTGAACGAGAAAAGGCGGTGCGACCTCGACCGCCCCGGACCGCCATTCCGGCCTTCGCTGGCTCCAAGGCGTCTTCGTCTGCGGCGGCCTTGACGCCACTTGATACTGGCCGAATCGGCCGCCAATCGCCGTTTCGCCTCAACCACTCGCCCGATCGAGCAACCGATACGAGATCGCCTCCGCCACGTGCTCGACGGCGATCGTCTCGGCGCCCTCGAGATCCGCGATGGTCCGCGCGATTCGACGGATCTTGTCGTAGGCCCGCGCACTGAGCCCGAGCGATTCCATCGCCTCGCCGAGCAGTCGCAGCGATCCCGCATCGAGCGCCGCGAGGCGATCGAGGTCGCGTCCCTTGAGCGCCGCGTTGGCGACCCCTTCGCCCTGGCGTTGAACGGCGACTTGCCGAGCGCCGAGCACCTTTGTTCGAAGCGTCGCGGTATCGCTGCCGCGCCGTCTCGAAGCCAGTTGATCGAACGGCACCGCCGACACCTCGACGTGCAGGTCGATCCGATCGACGAGCGGCCCCGAGAGCCGCGACAGATAGCGATCCTGCTCGACACGTCCTCGCTCGCCTTCGACCCGGTTGCCGCGATGGGTGGGATTCATCGCCGCGACCAGCAGCACCCGCGCCGGAAAGCTCGTCGCGCCGTGGGCGCGGGCGATGGTGACGACGCCGTCCTCGAGCGGCTCGCGCAGACTCTCAAGCACCGGACGGGCGAACTCCGGGAGTTCGTCGAGGAAGAGCACGCCCCGATGCGCGAGGCTCACCTCGCCGGGCCGCGGGATGCGCCCGCCGCCGACGATCGCCGCGGTCGAGGCGGTGTGATGCGGTGAACGGACCGGCCGAGCACAGACAAGCGAGCGGCCGCCCGAGAGAAGCCCCGCGCAGGAGTGGATGCGGGTCACCTCGAGCGCTTCGTCGCGGGACATCGGCGGCAGAAGACCGGGTAGCGCGCGAGCCATCATGGTCTTGCCGGACCCGGCCGGACCGAGCAGCAGCACGTTGTGCGAGCCCGCCGCGGCGATCGCGAGCGCCCGCTTCGCGCTCTCCTGCCCGCGGATCTCGCCGAAGTCGATCTCGGCGTGCGCTGAACCGAGCATCGCGTCCGCTTCGACCGTGGGCGTCGGCTCGGAACGCGCAAGCCCGTTCAGGAATCCAACGACCTCCGGCAGCCGCTCGAATCCATGCACCTCGACGCCGTCGACCGCCGCGGCTTCGGCCGCGTTGGCGGAAGGCAGCACCACCGCCCGCTTGCCGCGCCGCTTCGCGAGGATTGCGACGCTCGTCGCGCCGCGCACCGGACGCAGGCGGCCATCGAGGGCCAGTTCGCCCGCGAAGATCGCCTGGTCGAGCGCGAGCCCCCGACCGTCGATGGCGCCGTCCGCCGCGAGCAGGCCGATCGCGATCGGAAGGTCGAAGACCGGACCTTCCTTGCGAAGATCGCCGGGAGCGAGGCTGATCGTCGCGCGGCGCCACGGGTAGCGGTAGCCGTTGTTGTGGATCGCGGTCTTGACCCGATCGAGCGACTCCCGCACCGCCGCGTCGGGCAGCCCGACCATCGTGGTGCCGGAGAGCCCGCGGGTGCAGAGATCGATCTCGATCTCGCA
>JBMTTG010000096.1:0-9696 GCA_049449095.1 Phycisphaerales bacterium
ATCGTTCGAACGCGTGAATCGCACGCCGCCGACACCCGTGACCGTCGCGACGATGGCCGGATCCGCGTCGCCCTGCCGCTCACACCTCGACTTCGCGACCCTCCGCCGACGAGCGGTAGATCGCATCGATGATCGCCTGCGTGTTGCGGCACTCCGCGACCGTCGCCGCGGGCGGGCCCTCGCCGCGGATCGCGGCTGCGAACGCCTCGTACTGGCGACGCCACGCAGCCTGTCCGCCATCCTCCGGAGAGAGCAGCGGCTGCACGTCGACGAGATGGCCGTCCTCCTCCGTCGCGATCTTCACCTCGCGGCCAAGCGGCTCGAAGAAGAGCCCGCCGCGATCGCCGAGCAGCACGATGCCGTCGCGCACCGCGCCGTCGGGAAGGTTCGCCGCCCACGCGACGTCCACCTCGAAGGTCATGCCGCCGTCGAAGCGGATCATCGCCGAGGCCTGATCCTCGACGTCGAAGACGCCGCCGGCGCGCGGCGGGCCGCCCCACATCTCCAGATGCACGTAGCGCTCGATGTCGCGGCCGAAGTGCGCATAGGTCGCGCCACTCGCCCGCGTCGCCCGCGGCTGCCCGAGCACATGCAGCACGAGATCGATCACATGCACGCCCAGATCGATGAGCGGACCGCCGCCGGACTTCGATCGATCCGTGAACCAGCCGCCGAGCCCGGGAATGCCGCGCCGACGGTGCAGCGAGGCGCGAGCCTGATAGACCGTGCCGAGGCGCCCCGACGCGACGATCGACTTCACCGCGTGCGCGACCGGCGTCGAACGGCAGACGAGGCCGATCTGCAGGACGCGCCCGCTCGAACGCTCCGCCGCCGCGAGCTCGTCGCACTCCGCGGCGTTCAGGCCCGCGGGCTTCTCGAGCAGCACATGGAATCCCGCCGCGAGCGCCTGCTCGGCGATCGGTCGATGGGTGACATTGGGTGTGGCGATCGCGATCGCGTCGAGCGAGCGATCCGCGAGGAGCGATTCGAGATCCGCCGCGACTCGGCAGCCAGGCTGCGACGCCGCGAGCGTGTCCGCCCTCGCCCGATCCGAGTCGATGATCGCCGCGAGCGTCCAGCCGGCGCGTCGCGCGGCGTCCGCATGCACCTCGCCGATCCCGCCGGCTCCGACGAGGCCCAGGCGAGGCGAGGCGGAGGCGGAGGCGGGTGTCGAATCGGGCATGGGACGGTTCACGCGAAGGGTGTTCGAGAGCGCCGGGACGATCACGGCGGCGAGGGAGGTCGCGAAGATAGGACCGCGGGACGAGCGGCACAACGGTGACAGAGTTGCGGCTCTGCGGATTGCAGCGTTGGGGCGAGTGGGCGGATGAACGTGCAATCCGAGGACCTTCATCGCAAGGGATGGAGCCGCGGAGGAAGCCGGAGACGCAGAGCCGACCACGAAACCGACGAGAGCCCCTCCGAGGCTCTCGGGTCGCTCGGCACGAGTCCCATGCCGACGCCGACCGATGATCTCCTCCCGCAGGCCGCGTCCCGCGAGGCCGGTTCCGCCGCGTTGCCCCCCTACCCCTTCGATCATGAGCAGCCAATCCTCCGAGGTTCTCATCGTCGGGGCCGGCATCGTCGGGCTCTGCGCGGCGCATGAACTCTCCGAGCGCGGCGTGAAGGTGCTCGTCGTCGATCGCGAGCGTCCCGCCGACGGAGCCTCGTGCGGCAACGCCGGCCTGATCAGCTACGGGCATCCGCCGCTCACCCGTCCGGGCGTCTCGTGGCGCGGCCTTCGCTGGATGTTCGATCGCACCAGCCCGCTGCTGGTGCGCCCGCGCCTCAAGGGCGACTTCCTCCGCTGGATGTGGACGTTCCATCGCCATTGCACGCGAAGCCACTTCGATCGCTGCATGGACGTGCTGGCGCTGCTCGGCCGCGCCAGCCTCGAACGGTTCGACGCGATCGCCGAGGCGGCCGGCGACTGCGGCTACCGAGCCGAAGGATGGCTCGACGTCTTCGCGACGTCGCAGGCGATGCAGGCCTCCGGCTCCGAAGCCTCGATCCTCGATCGGCTCGGCTATCCCTCGGAGCCTTGGGACGGCGCCACGCTTCGCGCCCGCGAACCGGCCTACCGCGACCAACTCGCCGGCGCTCGCCACTACACGCTCGCGGCGACGCTCGATCCGCGTCGCCTCGTGGCGGGCCTCGCGCGGTCCCTCGAATCGCGCGGTGTGGCGTTTCGATTCGGCGCCGAGATCGAATCGCTGCTGGAGGTCGACGGCCCCATCGGCGGCGCCCGGCTCGCCGGCGGCGAGGAACTTCGCGCCGCAACGACCGTGATCGCCGCGGGCACCTGGTCGGACCGGTTGGCGGCGCTCGTCGGCCTTCGGCTGCCGATGCAAGGCGCGCGGGGCTACCACGTCGAGTTCGAGGGCGTCGATCCGCTGCCCACGATCGGCGCGGTCCTGCACGAGACCTTCGTCGCCGTGACCTCCTTCCACGGAAGGCTCCGTCTCGCGGGCACGCTCGAACTCGGTTCGCTCGACACGCCGTGGATGCGCGATCGCCTCGAGCAGTTGCCCATCGGCGCCTCGCGCTATCTGCGTTCGCTCGAGGGCGCTTCGCGTGTCGCGGAGTGGGCGGGCTACCGCCCCTGCCTCGCCGACGGGATGCCCGCCATCGGGTTCGCGCCTCGACGCCGCGGGCTGCTCGTCGCGACCGGCCACGCGATGATGGGCGTGACGCTCGGTCCCGCGACCGGACAGCTCGTCGCGGATCTCGTCACAACCGGCCGAAGCGCGCTCGACTCGCCGATGCTCGCGCCGGGGCGATTCGGCTGATCGAGAGCACGCTCGTCACGATGGCTTCAGCGGCCAAAGCCATGCCGCGCCTCGCACGCCGCTCGAGTCGCCGTGCTTCGGCTTGAGGATGGCGGTGTCGAAGGTGTCGCTGAAGACCTCGCGGGCGAGCGCTCCGGGCAGGCGTTCGTAGAGGATCGCCAGGTTGCCCACGCCGCCGCCGAGGACGATCGCGTCCGGATCGAGGATGTCGCACACGCTCGCGAGTCCGCGGGCGAGTCGATCGACGAGCCGTTCGAGCGCGGCCGTCGCCTCGCGGTCGCCGGCAGCGGCCGCCTCCGCGATCGCGGGCAATCGCCAGTCGCGGCCGGTGAGCGCCTGGTGCTCTCGCTCGACCGCGGGCCCGGCGATCCAGCGCTCGAGACAGTCGATGTTGCCGCAGTAGCAGGTCCGCGGCGCCTCCCGAAGATCCTCCTCGCCCCGTCGCGGAAGCGCGGTGTGCCCCCACTCGCCCCCGATGCCGTTGCGCCCGCGAAGGACCTTGCCGTCGACGACGACGCCTCCGCCGACGCCGGTCCCGAGGATCACCCCGAACACCACGCCGAAGCCCGCCGCGGCGCCGTCGCTCGCTTCCGAGAGGGCAAAGCAGTTGGCATCGTTCTCCGCCCGCACCGGCCGCGCGATCGCCTTCGAGAGATCCTCGAGGATCGGCTGGCCGTTGAGGCACTCGCTGTTGGAGTTTCGCTGCATGCCCGTCCGAGGCGAGATCGATCCCGGAAAGCCGAGCCCGACCGGCAGGCGTTCCCCGGCGGCCTCGTCGGCGAGGAACACGACCGACGCGATCGCGTCGATCGCCCGGCGGTAGTCGTCCCGCGGCGTGGGCGTGCGCTCGCGCCAGACGATCGAACCGTCGCGAGCAAGCAAGGCCGCTTCGATCTTGGTGCCGCCGAGGTCGACGCCGAGCCGAAGGCCGGAGGACGAAGCGAGGTTGGGAACTGGGTCAGCCATGAGATCGGTGGGCCATCGAACCGAAGGTCTGGATGCGGCGACGTCGCGACGCGCGATGCTACATTCGCGCGATGCCGAAGAAGCCCCGCACCACCGCCACGCGATCCCGTTCCGCCTCTCGTCGCCGATCGATCGTCGCGGAGGACCTGCTCGACCTGGTCGGGGTCTCCGATCCGCAGATCTCGCCCGACGGCACGCGGATCCTCTTCACGCGGAGCGAGGTCGACGGCAATCGAACGGTGCGGAACCTGTGGATCGTCGAGACCGATGGTCGCAGCGATGCGAAGCCGCTCACGAGCGGCGGGCACGATCGCCATGGCCGCTGGTCTGCAGACGGGGGACGCATCGCGTTCGTTCGCGGAGGCGATCCGAAGGCGGGCCGCCCGCAGATCGCGATCCTCGATCTCGCCGGCGGCGAGGCACGAATCGCGACCGACCTTCCGGAGGGAACCCTGCGCGACCTGCAGTGGTCGCCCGACGGCCGCGGCATCGCCTTCGCCTTCCGCCCGCTCGGCGAGGAGCGAACCCGGGCCGCCAAGGAGCGTCGCGAACGGGAAGGGCTCTCCGATCCGCCGCGCATCGTCGAGGATCCCTGGTACCGCCTCGACGGCGACGGCTACTTCCTCGGCGATCGCTTCCGCCTCGACTGGCTCGACCTCGATGCCGGCAGCGTTCGCACGCTCTTCGATCGCGATCGCATCGGCGAGTTCGCCTACGACGTCTCGCCCGATGGCCGCACCATCGCGATCACCGCCCGCACCACGAAGACCGCGGTGCTCGATTCGCATCGGACCGATCTGCTGCTGATCGACGTCGCCACCGGCAAGGCGCGCAAGGTCGAAGGCGCTCCGGACGGACCGAAGCACGCCGTGGCGTTCAGCCCCGACGGCAGACATCTCGCGATCGCGGCCCGCACCGGCGACGACGGCCTCTACTCGCCCCGCAACCTCGGACTGTGGGCGGGCCCGGTCAAAGGCCGCGGTTGGCGCGACCTGCTCGCCGGCACCGACTGGTGCCTGATGGCCGCGACGCTCTCCGACAGCCGCGACGCGAGTTTCGCCGCAACCCTGCGGTGGGCACCGGACGGCACGCGGATCCTCGCCAAGATCGGCTGGCACGGCTCGGGCCGCATCGCCTCGGTGCCGATCGACGGATCGACGCCGCGGTTCCTCACCGAGGAGGGCGTCGAGCTCTCGCTCGGCAACCTCTCGCACGACGGCCGCCGCGCCGCGCTCGCCATCGGCGATGCCACCACGCCCGACGAGATCGCCCTGGGCGAGGTGTCGCGCACTGCACTCCGCGTGAGCACGCTGACCGACTTCAACGCGACGTTCGTCGCCTCGCGGGCGATCGCCGCGCCGATCGAGCACTGGGTCGAGAGCACCGATGGCGTGAAGGTGCAGGTGTGGGAACTCCGACCGCCGGGCGTCTCCGACTCGAGCCGCACGCCGGCGATCCTCGAGGTCCACGGCGGACCGCATGCGCAGTACGGGCTCACCTTCTTCCACGAGTTCCAGTGCCTCGCCGCCGCCGGATACACCGTCTTCTTCTCGAATCCCCGCGGAAGCAAGGGCTACGGCGAGTCGTTCTGCAGCGCGATCCGCGGCTCGTGGGGCGAGAAGGACTGGCAGGACGTCTCCGCAGTGCTCGACTTCATCCGTTCACGCCGCAACGTCGACGCGAAGCGGATCGGCATCATGGGCGGCAGCTACGGCGGCTACATGACCAACTGGGCGATCGCCCACGACCATTCGCTCCGCGCCGCGATCACGGATCGCTGCGTCAGCAACATGGTCTCGATGCAGGGCAACACCGACCACTACAGCCGGCCCGACCGCTACTGGGACGGCGCTCCATGGGACCGCCCGGAGGCCCTTTGGAAGTCGAGCCCGATCGCGCACTTCAAGGGGGTGCGGACGCCGACGCTCATCATCCACAGCGAGGGCGACCTGCGCTGCAACGTGGAGCAGAGCGAGCAGGTGCACGCGGCGCTCGTCGCGCAGGGCGTCCCGACGCGTTTCGTGCGCTATCCCGTCTCGACGAGCCACGGCATGAGCCGCAACGGCCCGCCGGATCTTCGAATCCATCGCCTGCGGGAGATCCTCGCGTGGTGGAAGCGGTGGATGTGACGAGCGGCCCCCGACGTTCGTCAGGAGACGGTCCGATCAGGGGGCCGCGGCGGACGACGCCATGGCGGCCGCGTCGCGGAAGAGCCGGGCAAGCTGCTCGCTCGAGCGACGGACCGCCTCCTGCCATGAGAGGCCGCGGATTTCCCGACCGGTGATCGAGTCGCGGAAGTCGAGCACCGTCTGCTCGTCGAGCAGGTGCCGGTAGTCGATGGTGAGTTCGGCGCCCGGATCGAGATCCTGGAGCGCGAAGACGAATCCGAGATGCCAAAGGCAGTTCGGCGTGAAGCTGTGATTGAGATGCGACTCCTCCGACCACTCGGGATCGACGGTGAAGACGCCTTCGAACCAGCGGATGCTCGAGGCGGCTTCGATCGAGTCCTGCGGCAACTTCGCGAGCTCCTCGGCGGTGCGCAGCGGATGCGCCTGGTTGGGCACGATGATCACGCGTCCCATGGCGATCGGCTCGCGGGTGAAGAGTCCCAGGCCGGCGCCGGGGATCCGTGAGGGACCGATCGCGTGTTCGAATCGCAGCATGGGGGCGGAATCTACGGCAAGCCGCCGACCCGCCGCGTGCGGTCCGCTGACGTCGCCGATCGCACTACACTCCGCCCTCCCATGACCGCACCGAATCTGCCCGACCGACCCGACGACGACCCCAAGGGCTGCGAGATCGTCCGCGCGATGCTCGAGTACATCGGGGAGGACCCCGAGCGTGAAGGCCTCCTCGACACCCCACGCCGGGTGGTCGGCGCGTGGAAGGAGCACTTCGCGGGCTACTTCCAGGATCCGCTCGAGCCGCTCGCCCGCACCTTCAGCGAGGTCGAGGGCTACGACGAGCTCGTGCTCCTGCAGGACATCGAGCTGCAGAGCCACTGCGAGCACCACATCGTGCCGTTCGTGGGCAAGGCCCATGTGGCCTACATCCCCGATGGCCGCGTGGTCGGGCTCTCGAAGCTCGCGCGGGTCGTGGAGATCTTCTCGAAGCGTCTGCAGGTGCAGGAAAAGCTCACCGCCCAGATCGCCGCGGCGATCCAGGAAGCGTTGCGGCCACAGGGCGTCGCGGTGATCGTGCAGGCTCGCCACTTCTGCATGTGCTACCGAGGCGTCCGGCAGCCGGGCGCGTGGACCACCACGAGCAAGCTGCACGGGATCTTCCTGAAGAGCGCCGCGGCACGCATGGAGCTCTTCACGCTGATCGGCATCAAGCCGGAGGCGTGAGCGATCGCGGGCTCTGGCCCGCCGAGCGATCGACGACTTGAGTGAGGCGATGCGGGCGAGACGCCCGCGGTCCACCAGGGATGCCCGAGGTCCATCGACCATCCTTCAGCGCACGACGGCTCGCGTTCGCCGCTCATCCGGATCGCGCGATGGATCCGATTACGATCCCTCGTTTCCCGGAGATCCCGTCATGACTGCGCCCGCCCCCGCCGCCGACAGCCCCGCCCCGATCCGCATGGACGACCTCGTCGCCCTCTGCCGGCGGCGCGGCTTCGTCTTCCAGAGCTCCGAGATCTACGGCGGCATCAACGGCTTCTGGGACTACGGACCGCTCGGTGTCGCCCTCAAGCGGAACCTGAAGGACGCGTGGTGGAAGGACATGGTCCTCTGCCCGCCGGACGGCCCCGACGGCGATCCGCTCTCGATCGTCGGGCTCGACAGCACGATCATCATGAACCCGAAGGTGTGGGAGGCGTCCGGGCACGTCGGCGGCTTCAACGACCCGATGGTCGACTGCCGCGAGAGCAAGGCCCGCTACCGCGCCGACCATCTCGCGTGCCTCGGGCTCCGGGGCGACCAGGCGGGTCAGATCTTCGTCTTCGTCGAGAGCGACGACGCGAGCCTCGCCGCCGCCCGTCGCAAGCTCGAGAAGTACGTGCGCCGCGATCTCGCCGACGAGGAGCTCGACCGCTGCGCGTTCACGAGCCTGTCGGCGGAGGAGCGGGCGATCTCGGTCGGCCCCGATGCGAAGGCGCCGGGCACCCTCACCGAGCCGCGGATGTTCAACCTGATGTTCGAGACCTACGTCGGGGCGATCCGCGAGGACGACAGCAAGGCCTACCTCCGGCCCGAGACCGCGCAGGGGATCTTCGCGAACTTCCAGAACGTCCTCGACTCGACCCGCGTGAAGGTGCCCTTCGGGATCGCGCAGATCGGCAAGGCCTTCCGCAACGAGGTGACGCCGCGCAACTTCACCTTCCGAAGCCGCGAGTTCGAGCAGATGGAGATCGAGTTCTTCATCCGCCCCGACTCCGCGAACGAGTGGTACGCCTACTGGCGCGAACTCCGCCATCGCTGGTGGAAGTCGATCGGGCTCACCGGGTCGAACCTCGTGCTCCGCGAGCACGACCGCGACGAGCTCGCCCACTACGCCAAGGAGGGCGCCGGCACCTGCGACATCGAGTACCGGTTCCCGTTCACCGCGCCGGGCTTCGGCGAGCTCGAGGGGGTGGCGCACCGGAGCGACTTCGACCTTCGCCGCCACGCGGAGTTCTGCGGCAAGGGCGACAAGATGCGCTACTTCGACCAGGAGAAGAACGAGCGCTACTTCCCGCACGTGATCGAGCCGTCCGCCGGCGCCGACCGCGGGACGCTCGCGCTTCTCTGCGAGGCGTACACGCCCGACCCGTCGCGCCCGAGCGGCGTGGTGATGAAGTTCCATCCCCGCATGGCGCCGGTGAAGGCGGGCATCTTCCCGCTCGTCAACAAGGACGGCATGCCCGAGATCGGCGAGCGGCTCTACCGCGAACTGCGTGGACGCTGGCCGGTCGAGTTCGATCCCAAGCAGTCGATCGGCAAGCGCTACGCCCGCATGGACGAGGCGGGCACCCCCTACTGCTTCACGATCGACAGCGACACGCTCGCCGATCAGACCGTCACCGTTCGCGAGCGGGACTCGCTCAGCCAGGAGCGGATCGGCCTCGATCGAGTCGCGACCTACCTCGCGGAGCGGATCGGCGGCTGAGGCCCCGATCGAACGCGATCCTCAGTTGAGCGTGACGCGGATCGCATCCCGGATCGCGTTGCGGACCCGGTGCTTCGCGAGTTCGGACACCGGCAGCTCGGAGTCCGGCAGGTCCGCCGCCACCGCTCCGTCCTCGAAGCCGCGCGAAGAGATCGGCCCCGCGTCGCGGATGCGACACAGTTCGACCGCCTCGTAGCGATCGAGCGCCTCCCGCACCCGCGCCTGGACCTCCGGGCCGGTGCGATCCCCCGCGAGCCAGACCGCGAGCTCCGCGGCATCCTCCGCACTCGGCTCGACCAGTTCGAGGCCGAGCCGCTTCCAGAGTTCCAGTTCGACGTTGGACAGCGACGCGGTCGCGGTGGGATCTCGGAGCAGCAGCAGCCGCGATCCGGGATCTGCCGGGAGGATGAAGTCGAGCGGCGTGATCCGGCTTTCCCACGACTGACCGGAGCCGGTGAAGACCTGAACCGCGCCGTCGAACCACGACGCGTCGACCCCGGGCGTCGCGTAGACGCTGACGATGCGCCCCATCCCGCGGTCGAAGTAGATGACGCCATCGGGCGCTTCGCCACCGCGATCGCCGAGATCGAGGAGTGCTCGGCGAATCTCGGCGGCCGGGTCCAAGGCCACCTTCGCCGCGCGAGCCTGAAGCCGCCCCACCAGCCGCGACGGAGCGTCGTCGAGTCGCACCTCGCTCGGCGTGCCTCGCACGAGCGCCGCGAGCGACTCGGGCATCGCATCGCCTCCCAGAAGCCCGGAGAGATCGCCCTCGGAATCAAGCACGACGATCGACCGAGGCCCCGCACTCTCCTTGGTCGCCGCGATCGCGGCGCACCCCCGCGCGCCCCCC
>JBMTTG010000097.1:0-9679 GCA_049449095.1 Phycisphaerales bacterium
CCGAACGGCATCCGGTCGGCGCGAAGGTGCTCGCGATGAGCGGACGCATGCTGCGCGCGTCGATGATCTCGAACCCGCTGCTGGCGCGTCTTCGAGGCTTCGGCATGCTGATGGCCTTCGGCATTCCGGCGGTGCGGCGCCGCCTCGCCGCGAGCCTCACCGAGGACGACATCGACTACGCCGACGGCCCGCTCGCGGAGGGCGGCCATGGGGCCGGACACGTGCTCCCCGACGTGGCGATCGATCGCAATGGCGCTCGACGCCCCGCGACCGATTTGCTCCGTGGGGCAAGTGGCGTGCTCCTGCTCGGCCAAGAGGCCGACGCGGCGAACTTCCGGTCCACGACGTGGCTCGCGTCGCGGACGACGCATCGGCTTGGCGAGGCGGAATCGAGCCTGGCCGCGGCGATCGGCCTCGAGCCGAAGGAGGCGGCGCTGGTCCGCCCCGATGGCGTCATCGCGGCGATCGGCGGTCCGGACGCGCTCGGGCAATGGTGCGCGGCGGCGGGCATCCGCTGAGGAGGGTCACGCGCGATCGCTCGCTTCGCTCGTCGGACCGTCGCGGCATGAACCTGATGGACCGAATGGACTGGATGGACGTGGGCGCCTCGCACACCACTGCGGCGGCCGACCGGCGATGAACCTCACGCGCCGATCGCTCGCTGCGCTCGGCGGAGCGTGAGTTGGACAGGAGTGACTTGATGGACGGACTGGGCTCCGAACCGCGAAGCGCTGCGCCTTGCAAAGGACGGATCGCGTGAACACCGCGAGCGCCTGGGGCGACTATGGCAAGCCAACCGTTCGAGCGCAGGACCACGCAGAGCGACAACCGTCCGCTTGACTCCGGATCCCGCGAAGTCCCATCAGGCACCTTGGCCTCATCGGGCCCATCGCCGCCGGGAATCGCGAATCGCGGCACGTCGCATGGAACGCGTGGGGTGTCCAACTCGAGCGCCGTGGGCTCGCCCCGACTCAGTCCTCTTCGTCGTGCCGCGTGAACGCCGCGACGACCTGCGCCTGCACGTTCGGCGGCGTCGGCGCATCGCGGCGGTAGTCCATCACGAAGGATCCCTGACCTGCGGTCATGCTCTTCAGGGTGCTCGAGTAGGTGCCCATCTCCGACAGCGGCACCTCGGCGCGGATCACGCACATGTCTCCGGGAAGGATCTCCGTGTCGAGCACGTGGCCACGACGGCCCGAGAAGTCCGAGGTGAGATCGCCCATCGAGGACGACGGCGCGGTCACCTCGACCTCGACGATCGGCTCGAGCAACAGCGGCTTGGCCTTCAGGACCGCATCGACGAACGCACGCCGCCCCGCGGTGACGAACGCCACTTCCTTCGAGTCGACGGGATGGTGCTTGCCGTCGTAGACCTCGACCCGCACGCCGCCGAGCGGATAGCCCGCGATCGCGCCGTCGGAGAGGACTTGCCGCACGCCCTTCTCGATCGCCGGCAGGAACTGCCTCGGCACCGAGCCGCCGACCGTCGCGTCCACGAACTCGAATCCTGCCGCGGAGTCCCCGTCGAGCGGCTTCACTCGCAGGAAGACCTCGCCGAACTGGCCGGCGCCGCCGGTCTGCTTCTTGTGACGATGGTGCCCCTCCGCCACGGCCCCGATCGTCTCCTTGTAGGCGACCTTCGGCGGATGGGTGTCGAGATCGAGCTTGAAGCGGTTCTTCAGCCGTTCGAGCGCGACCCGCATGTGCAGCTCGCCCATCGCCCGCGCGACCGTCTCGTGGGTGGCGGCGACCCGTTCGACGGTGAAGGTCGGGTCCTCCTCGCAGAGCTTCGCGAGGCTCGTCGAGACCTTGGCCTCGTCGTTGCGGCTCTTCGCACCGATCGCGAGTCCGTACATCGGCCGCGGCATCTCGATCGACTTGAAGCGAAGGCCGCCGAGCTCGGGCCCGGAGTGGATCACGTCGTTGAAGTGGAGCTCGTCGATCTTCGCGAGTGCGACGATGTCGCCCGGCACCGCCTCGTGCACCTCCTTGTGCTCCTTCCCGTGCACCTCGTGGAGATGCGCGACCCGCACCGCCTTCGAGCCGTCGTTGATGCGGATCGAGTCGCCGGCCCGGAGCGTGCCCTGATGGATGCGCACCAGGCAGAGCTTTCCGACGAAGGGATCCGAGGTCACCTTGAAGACGTGGCCGACCAGCGACTTCGACGCGTCCGGCTCGCAGACGTAGGGCGTCTCCGAACCGTCCTCCGCCACCACCGCGAAGGGACGGGGATTGCCCTCGATCGGGCTCGGGCAGAGATGCTCGAAGACCGCGAGCAGCTCGGCGATGCCGGCGCCCGACTTCGCGCTCGTGAAGCAGACCGGCACGAGATGCCCTTCGCGCAGCGCCTTCTGGAACGCGCCCCGCAGCGCCTCCGGCGAGACCGAGCCCTTCTCGAGGTACTCCGCCATGAGTTCCTCGTCGACCTCGACGGTCTGATCGACGATCCGCTGATGCGCCTCCTTCGCCGAACCGAAGGCGACCTCGCCCGACTCGGACTCCCAGAGATCGACGACCCCGGAGCCGTCGGGCGTCGGAAGGTTGATCGGAAGCACCTCGCTGCCGAAGGTCTCGCGGAGCCGTTCGAGCAGCGGCTCGCAGTCGCCGACATGCTCGTCGATGCGATTGACCACGATCATGCGGGGCAGGCGACGCTGCGCCGCGACGTTCAGGATCCGTCGCGTGGTGGTCTGGATGCCCTTGTCCGCGGCCACGACCACCGCCACCGTCTCGGTCGCCGGCAGGATCGAGAGCGTCTGCCCGAGGAAGTCGGGGAAGCCCGGCGTGTCGATCAGATGCACGAGCAGCCCGTCGTGGCGAAGCGTCGCGACCGCCGGATAGAGGCTGTGGCCGTGGGCCTTCTCCTCCGCCTCGAAGTCGCAGACGGTGTTGCCGTCCTCGACGCGGCCGGCCTTCGAGATCACGCCGGAGTGGGCGAGCAGACGTTCGGCAAGCGTCGTCTTGCCCGCGCCGCTGTGGCCGACGAGGGCGATGTTGCGAGTGGACCCGGGGTGGCGGTTGCCTGCATGGCCGTTCATCGCGGCACCTTCCTTTCTGGGGAAGAGGGGCGGAAGCGGAAGCTTCGCGGGCCGCGGACGGCGGTGTCCATCGGGCGGCATCCATGCCCGCGGCACCAGCGGCCGGATTCGATCCGGCAGTCGGAGTGTAAAGGCCTCATGTCGACGGCAAGCGATCTTCCGCGGGAATTCCCGCGGCTCGAGCGCTTCGCCGAGGCGGACGCAACCTGCCTCGCCTGCCGAGCCGATACCTCGCGGATGCACCCGAACGCCACCGATCTCGCCACGCTCCGAACCCTCGCCGAAGCCGCGGTCGAAGCCGCCTCCCGCGCCACCCGTGCCGTCCACGACCTTCCCGGCGACGTCTCGGCGCTTCTCAAGGACGATCGCAGTCCCGTCACCATCGCGGACTTCGCGGCCCAGGCGGTCGTCGCGATGACGCTGGCTCGCGCGAGCGGATCACCGCCGCGACTGGTCGGCGAGGAGCATCCCGCCGCGCTCGAAGGCGAGACGGGCCGCCCGATGCTGGAAGCGGTCACCGCCGCGGTGCGAGTGGTCTTTCCCGACGCGGCCCCCGAAGACGTCCTCGAGGCCGTCGGCCACGGCACCGCGGAACCGGGCACGGAGGGCTACTGGACACTCGATCCGGTCGATGGCACCAAGGGCTTCCTTCGCCGTCAGCAGTACGCGGTAGCGCTGGCCTGGATCGAGCATGGCGCTCCGATCGTCGCCGCCTTGGGCTGCCCGCACCTGCCGCCGGACTCGCAGGGCGACGTCGAGCACGCCGATGCAACCGGATGCATCGCCTCCGCCGCCCGGGGGGCCGGCGCCACGCTTCACGCGATCGGCACGCCGGTCGAGTCGGCCCGATCGATCCATGCCGCCGTCTGGAGCGCCGGCGATGGGATCGTCTGCTGCGAGTCGGTCGAGAGCGGGCACAGCAAGCAGGACCGCACCGCCGCGGTCCTCGCCGCGTGCGGCAGCGCCGCAGCGCCCGTCAGGCTCGACAGCCAGTGCAAGTACGCGGTCGTCGCGCGAGGTCAGGCCCACGCCTATCTGCGCCTGCCGACCAAGGCCGGCTACGTCGAACGGATCTGGGATCACGCCGCCGGATCGCTCGTTGCCACCGAGGCGGGCGCCATCGTCACCGACATCGACGGCAAGCCGCTCGACTTCTCCCACGGCCGAGGTCTCGAGACCAATCGCGGGATCGTCGCGGCGAGTGCGGCGCTGCATCCACGCCTCATCGAGGCGATCGCGCGAAGTTGATCGCGCTCTCTCGCGATCTCAGATCAGGCGACCACGGAGAAACGCCAGCAGCGTCTCCGTCGCCTCCTCGACCGGAAGCCGCGAGGTGTCGAGTTCGACTTCCGCCGCCGTCGGCGGCTCGTAGTCCTGCCCGATCCCGGTGAAGTGGGCGATGCCGCCGCTGCGGGCCTTCTTGTAGAGACCCTTGGGGTCGCGCGACTCCGCCACCTCGAGCGGGCAGTGGACGTGGACCTCGAAGAAGGGAATGCCCGCATCGGCGTGGACCTTGCGGCACGCCGCGCGGTCCTTCGCGAAGGGGCTGATGAAGGTGGCGATCACGATCGCCCCGGTGTCGGCGAGCAGCCGGCAGACCTCGCCCGCCCGGCGGATGTTCTCGGTCCTGTCCTCGGCGGAGAAGCCCAGGTCCGCGTTGAGTCCGTGGCGGAGGTTGTCCCCATCGAGGCGATAGGCGAGTCGGCCCGCCTCGACGAGCCGCCGCTCGAGCACCGCCGCGACGGTGCTCTTCCCGCTGCCGGAGATCCCGGTCATCCAGACCGTGCCGCCACGCTGGCCGAGCAGGGTCTCGCGGGAGGATCGCGGCAGGACGCCGGAATCCCAGACCACGTCGCGGGAGGGTCCGTCGGAGGGCGAGGTCGTTTGGCTCATGGCTTGGGACTACGGTTGCACGGAGGAAGTCGGAGCGGGATCGAAGAGGGTCATCGGCATCCCACGTCGACTGGACGAGTTCTCGGTCGGAAACACGACAGCCTCTCCTCGGAATGTCCGATGACCCCGCCTGCGTCGAATGCGACGCCGAACGCGGTCCTCCCCTCGCGGTCCCTCGGGAAGCCCCATGTCCGATCTCGCCCTCACCCATCTCAAGGCCCTCGAAGCCGAGAGCATCCACATCATCCGCGAGGTCGCCGCGACCTTCTCGAACCCGGTGATGCTCTTCTCGGTGGGGAAGGATTCCTGCGTGATGCTCCATCTCGCGCGGAAGGCCTTCTACCCCGCCAAGCCCCCCTTCCCGCTGCTCCACGTCGACACGACCTGGAACTTCCAGTCGATGTACGAGTTCCGCGACGAGTACGTCGTCAAGCAGCTCGGCCTCGACGTGATCGTGCACATCAACGAGAAGGGCGTCGCGGAGGGGATCAGCCCCTTCACGCACGGATCCAAGAAGTACACCGACATCATGAACCTCGGCGCCCTCAAGCAGGCGCTCGACAAGTACCGCTTCGACGCTGCCTTCGGGGGCGGCAGGCGCGACGAGGAGAAGTCGCGAGCGAAGGAGCGAGTCTTCTCCTTCCGCGACTCGAAGCACCGCTGGGACCCCAAGAACCAGCGGCCCGAGCTCTGGAACCTCTACAACACCGAGGTCGACAAGGGCGAGCAGATCCGGGTCTTCCCGATCTCCAACTGGACCGAGCTCGACGTCTGGCAGTACATCCACCTCGAGAAGATCCCCCTCGTCGACGTCTACCGCGCCGCGGAGCGCCCGGTGGTCCAGCACGAGGGGCAGCTGATCCTCGTCGACGACGACCGCATGCCGAAGGAGCTTGCGGCGACCGCGGAGATGAAGTGGGTCCGCTTCCGCACCCTCGGCTGCTATCCGCTCACCGGCGCCACCGAAAGCCGCGCGACGGAACTCCCCGAGATCATCCGCGAGATGCTCCTCGCCACGCGAAGCGAGCGGGAAGGCCGCGTCATCGACGCGGACCCCGGCGCGTCGATGGAGGAGAAGAAGGTCCAGGGCTACTACTGATCGACCGCCCCAGCGATCCACCGATCCCGGGCGCACCGCGCCCTTTGCCGCGAGCATTCCCATGAGCGCCCCCATCATCGATCCCGCCGACGACATCGTCGCCTACCTCAAGCAGCACGAGCACAAGCAGCTCCTGCGGTTCATCACCTGCGGCTCGGTGGACGACGGCAAGTCGACCCTGATCGGACGCATGCTCTACGACTCGAAGATGATCTTCGAGGACCAGCTCGCCGCGGTGAAGCGCGACTCCGCCCGCTTCGGCACCACCGGCGACGACTTCGACCCGGCGCTGCTGACCGACGGCCTCCGCGCCGAGCGCGAGCAGGGCATCACAATCGACGTCGCGTACCGCTACTTCACCACGCCGAAGCGCAAGTTCATCATCGCCGACACGCCCGGCCACGAGCAGTACACCCGCAACATGGCCACCGGCGCCTCGACCGCCGATGTCGCGGTGATCCTGATCGACGCGCGGCACGGCATGATGGTGCAGACGCGCCGGCACAGCTTCATCACGTCGCTGCTCGGGATCCGCCACGCGGTGATCGCGATCAACAAGATGGATCTCGTCGACTGGGACGAGGCGGTGTTCGATCGCATCCGAGACGACTACCTGCAGTTCGCGGCGAAGCTGCCCGAGCGCGAGATGACCTTCATCCCGATGTCGGCGCTCAAGGGCGAGAACGTCGTCAATCGCGGCGCGAGCCTGCCGTGGTACGCCGGTCCCACCCTGATCGAGCATCTCGAGTCGGTGCCGGTCGCGAGCGACCGCAACCTTCGCGACCTGCGGCTGCCGGTGCAGTGGGTGAACCGCCCGAACCTCGACTTCCGCGGCTTCTGCGGCAGCCTCGCCTCGGGCGTGATCCGCCCCGGCGACGAGATCATGGCCCTGCCCTCGCGGCGGCGTTCCAAGGTCGAGCGGATCGTGACCTTCGACGGCGATCTCGATCGCGCCCACGCTCCGCAGGCGGTGACGATCACCCTCGAGGACGAGATCGACGTCTCCCGCGGCGACATGCTCGTCCATCCCGACTCGCTGCCCGAGGTCGGCACCCGCATCGAGGCGACCCTCGTCTGGATGCACGAGGAGCCGATGGTGGCGGGCCGCGAGTACCTCATCAAGCACACCAGCCGCAAGACGCCCGGCGTCTTCGCGGCGATCCGCAACCAGATCGACGTCAACACGCTCGAGTCCTCGCCCGCGGTGGCGCTCGGCCTCAACGAGATCGGCACGGTGCAGCTCGTGGTCAACGAGCCGCTCTGCTTCGATCCCTACGTGCGGAACCGCACCACCGGCGCGTTCATCGTGATCGACCGGATCTCGAACGCGACGGTCGGCGCCGGCATGATCGTCGGCTCCAGCTCCGGCGGCGGCGAGCACTGGGACACCTCGCCCGGCAGCGCGACGCTCGTCAGCGAGCGAAGCCTCGTCGACGCGGCCGCGCGCCGCGACCGGCTTCGCCATTCGCCCGCGACGGTGCTGCTCACCGGCCTCTCCGGCTCGGGCAAGAGCGACGTCGCGCATCGGCTCGAGAAGCGGCTCTTCGATCTCGGCCATGTCTCGGTCGGGCTCGACGGGCAGAGCATGCGCAAGGGCCTCAACCGCGACCTCGGATTCTCGGCCGCGGAGCGTTCGGAGAACCTCCGCCGCTCGATGGAGGTCGCGCGGCTTCTCAACGACGCCGGCCTCGTCGCGATCGGCTCGTTCGTGGCGCCCGAGGAGTCGACCCGCGACCGCGCCCGAGACCTCGTCGGCCGCGACCGCTTCATCCTCGTGCACCTCGACGCATCGCTCGAACATTGCCGCACGGCCCTGCCGGGCCTCTACTCCGACTCGAGCTCGATCGCGCTTCCCGGCGTCGACTTCCCCTACGAGACGCCGCGCGATGCGGATCTCGTCCTCTCCACGGAGAACCTCGACGCCGAAGCCTGCGTCGATCGGATCATGGAGCTTCTGCGTTCTCGGGGCCTGATCGCGGACTGACGACGAGTCGGTCGCGACCAGCCCGAGCACCGAGGCGCGAGGCGATGGACTCGCGCGCGAGGACGACCGCCAGGCCTCCATGATCCCCTAGCTCGGCATGTCATCATGGCCGGCATGGCGCACGCCTCGCTGCCTTCGCGACTCGATCCCCGACGCATGCTCGAAGCGCTGGGCGATCTCGCGCTGCTGCCGGCGATCTACGTCGCGGCCGCGACGGCGCTCTTCGCAGCGCTCACCGAAGCGACGATCTCCCCCGCCGCCATCGCCTTCGCGGCCCTCGTCGCCTGGCCGGTCTATCTGCTCGATCGCGTCAAGTGGCGCGATGCCTGGCTCGACCCCGCCGACGCGGCGGCGCATCCGCGACGTCAGGCCCTGCTCCACCCTCGCCGCGTCGCGATCCGCGCGATCTCGCTCGCGATGCTCGGCGGCGCCTCCCTGCTCGCATGGCGGCTGGCTCCTTCGCCTCGATCGGCGCTCTCGACGTTCGCGATCGGCCTGCCGATGCTTGCCGCGATCGGCGCGTGGGTCTACGCGGGCCGACCGCGCCGTCAGGCTCCGCGCCCGAAGGATCTGCTGCCTCTGAAGAGCCCCGCGGTCGGCGCCGCGATCGCCGCCTTCTCGTGCATGGTGACGCTTGCGTTCGATCCCCGCCTCGCCTCGATCGATGCGGCACGCGACTTCGTCGCGCAACCTCCGAGTCTCTTCGCGCTCGGCGCCATCGCCCTTCGCGTGACAGGCGACGCGATCTGGTGCGACCTCGACGACGCCGCCTCGGATCGACGGCATCGGACCGCGAGCGTGCCGGCCAGCTGCGGCGTCGCCGCGGGCTGGTGGATCGGTGGACTGCTCTGCGTCGCAGGTGCGAGCCTCGCGCTGGCCGGACGTCCGGACGCCCTCGGCGTCACCGCCGCCAGCGCCGCCGCGATCGGCACGATGGCGCTCTTCCTGGCCCGGCCAACCCCCGCCCGCGATCTCGCCGAACTCCGCTTGCCGCTCGAAGCGGCGCTGGTTCTTGCCGTGCAGGCGGCGCTCTCGTGATCGCGCCGGCCACGCGCGCGTCTCGACTTCACGAAGATCCGCCCGCGACCGGCCCGCGTCGAACCGTCACGCGGAAGCCGGCGCTGAACACCTCGCCCGCCTCGACGACCGGCAGGTCCGGACCGCCATCGTCGAGCGCCGCGGTCGGAGCGGTCATCGGCTCGATCGCCGCGAAGTCCTGCCCGGCGGGGCTGTAGACCTGCAGGAATCGGATCCCGGGTCGCGGCTCGATCACCACCGAGGCGTCCCCTGCGGCGAGCGTCACGGATCCCGTCGGTTCACCGAGCCTGAAGAGATCGTCGAAGGTCTCCTCGGCGAGCGCTGCGCGGCGCGGCAGTCGATCGGTCTCCTGCAATCGACCGCCCTCGCGGATCGGCAGCCCGCCCTCGTCGAGGGCGACGTGCGCGAGCCGCGGCAGCGAGAGCGAGAGGGCCGCGCGCGTCGCGCCGGGAACGCGGAAGTAGGGATGCCATCCAAAGCTCACCGGCATCGCGCGGTCTCGCGGCTCGACCGAGGTCTCGACCTCGAGCGTGCGGCCATCGAGGCGATACCGCTGCGTCAATCGATGCGGAAACGGGAAGGCCGACATGAGGTCGCCCTGCGAACCCCAATCGATCGAGGCCTCGA
>JBMTTG010000098.1:0-9629 GCA_049449095.1 Phycisphaerales bacterium
TCGCCGCACGGACGCGGCGATCCGAGTTGCATGGAGGTCGCCTTGGAATCGAAGACCCACCGTCTGTTGAAGGCGCTCGCGATCGAGTGGCTCCGTTCGCTCGGATGCCGCGCGGTGGCGACCGAGGTCGCGTGTCCGATCGGCCGGTTCCGCGTGGACGTCGCGGGCTGGCTCGATCACGCGGAGGGCGAAGCGCTCGCGGCGCCTGCTTCGACCGTCGACGTTCCAGCGCCCGAACCGGGCCTCTTCGACGGCCCGGCTGCTGCCGCCAACGCCCCTCGACCTCGCCGGCGCGGTCCGCGGCGCCCGCGGGTGATCCTGGTCGAATGCAAGCAGAGCCGCGGCGACTTCTTCCGCAACGACGACTCGCGCGACGCGCTCCTCGCCGAGCGAGAGCGCCTACGCCGCGTCGCCCGCCGCATCGAGGAGCTTCGCATCAAGCGGCACGAGCCGCACCTGCGCAAGGTCGAGACGGGTCTCTTCGAGGACGCGGAGTCGTGGGACTTCTCCGCGACGAGGATCGGCGCGTACCGCGACGTGCTGGCCCGGATCGAGCGCCTCGAGCGCGACCTCTACGGACGCAGCAAGTTCGACCTGTGCCGGCGATATCGCCTTGGCGACCATCTGGCGGTGCTCTGCCCGCGGGGGCTGATCCGTCCGCGCGAACTGCCGGAGGGCTGGGGGCTGCTCGAGTGCGACCGCCGCGTGTTGCGGGCGCTTCGCGATCCCGCCGGGAGCGTCGCCGCCGATTCCGACCGGCACGAGGCGAGCCCGCTGCGAAGAAGGATCGAGCCGCCACGGCTCGACTGCCCCGAACCTCGAAGGCTCCGCATGCTTCGCAACATCGCGGTGGCGGCGAGCCGAGCCGCGGGCGCCGCCGGCGCGTTTGACGCCTAAGGCAACCTCAAGATCTCGAGGGCGTCCCGGCGCGAGCATCGAGTTGACGAGCGACCTCGTTCGCCAGCAACTCCTCGGGACGCAGCACGACGTCGCAGCCAGCCGTCGAGAGCCATTCCTGGCCCGAGTCGCTGCCCGCGGCCGAGACGACGAAGATCGACTTGTTCATGCCGCGGGCCATGAGCACGGTCGCGATCTTCTCCGGGTGCACGCCCATGGTGATCACGATCGTCTCCGCGGTCTCGATCGACGCCTGCCGCAGCGTCTGGTCGTGGGCCGCGTTGCCTTCGATGGCGAAGTAGCCCGCGTTGGAGGCCGCGAGCGCCCGCGCGGGATCGATCTCGATCACCACGACTTCTTGGCCGGGCTTGCGGACCTTGGCCGCGATCGTCGAACCGGTCGATCCGAAGCCGCAGATGATGAGATGCTTGGAGATACCTGCGAGTTTTCGCATCACGTGTCGGCGCTCCCTGGCCTGGATGATCGAGGAGGAGACGAGGAGTCCGGTGAGATTGCTGATTCCGAAGGCCAGGCAGCCCGCCCCGAGCACGAGCGACACGCCCGTCCAGACCTTCTGCATCGGACTCAGATCGCTCGAGAAGTCGCCTGCGGTCGAGACCGCGTTGATCCCGTTCCAGAGTCCGTCGAGAAATCCCATGCGCGCCCGGCCGACCGGATCGTCGAAGGCCACGTAGCCGCCGGCCGCGACCAGCACCGTGGCGGCAAGCCCGAACACCGCCAGGATCAGGCGGAAGATCAGCTGCCGTTGGCGGGCGTTCGAGTGGTCGTCGGTTGTCGAGACGAGGAGCGGCATGGCCAGTGCATCAAGAGGTGGTGCGTTTCCACACCCCCGGCCCGACTTGAACGGGCGACCTAGCGCTTAGAAGGCGCTTGCTCTATCCAGCTGAGCTACGGGGGCTCTTCCGACAGGGTCGGCGGGCGAAGTCTATCGGCACCGACTCGCCGGATCGCCCTCGAGGCGGGCGTTCACTTCCAGTCCGCGAGCAGCCGTGCGAGATCGACGCCATCGACGCCGCCGGACCAGTCGAGATCCGCCGGCCCGACCCCGCCCCAGGCTGCCAGCAACGCCGCAAGCTCCGCGCCGTTCACGATCCCGTCTCCATCGAGGTCCGCTCAGGACTTCAGCAGTTCCCGGGCCTGCAAGGCCGCCCCGAGCATGCCGGCGTGATCGCCGAGCTCGCTCGGAATCACGCGGCATGCGCGAAGGGTCTCGGGAAAGACCCAGCGATCGAAGGCCGACTTCACCCGCGCGATCCACGGCTTGCCGAGCGCCTCGGTGACGCCGCCACCAAGCACGATCGCCTCGGGACAGACCACCGTGGCGAGGTTCGCCAGCACGAGGCCGAGCTTCTCGGCCGCATGGTCGATCACCGCGGTGACGACCGGATGCCCCGCGATGAAGGCCTCGGCGATCGCGGCCGATCCGATCCGCGGCCCGCTCGTCTCGTGCAGGCGACGCGCAAGCGGCGCGGGATCGTTGGAAGGCACGAGCCGTCGAAGGGCGTGCACGATCCCGGTTCGGCTCGCGATCTCCTCGATGGTGCGCAGGCCCGGCGGCGCCGCGGGATCGATCACGGTGTGGCCGATCTCGCCGGCGGTGAAGAAGTGGCCCCGATGGAGGCGACCGTCGAGCACGAGCCCGCCGCCGACGCCCGTGCCCACCCAGACCGCGATCACGTCGCGCATCCCCCGCGCCGCGCCGAGTGAGGCCTCGCCCCATGCGGCCACGTTGACGTCGTTGTCGAGGGAGACGGGCCGGCCGAGCGCCTTCTTCATGAGGTCGCGAAGCGGCACGTTGGTCCATCCGAGGTTCACCGCGCGGATCGCGATGCCGCGGGCATGGTCGATCGCCGACGGCGCCCCGATCCCGACCGCAGCGATGCGCGACGTCTCGACCCCCGCGTCCTCGCACGCCCGATCGACGGATTCCCGCATGCGATCGACGACCGCGCGAAGTCCCTCTTCACCGCGGGTCTTGCGTCGGCACTGCCCGAGCACGCGGTTCCGCGCATCGACCACGCCGACCTGCATCTTCGTGCCGCCGAGATCGATGCCGACGGTGAGCGGCTCCGCGATCGCCATAGGGTCGGGAGTCTATCGATCGACGATGCACGCCATCCAAGGGGGGCGAAGCGCGACCGACCAGCGTTTCGATGCCGAGTCGGAGGAACCGACGCGGGCGGCTTGATCAGTCGCCGATCAGTCGTAGATCCGCGGCTTGCTGTCGGGCATGGGGCCGCCCTCGGGCGTCCACCAGGGCTCCTTCAGCATCGGGTCGTAGATCTTCATCTCCTCGTCGTCGGGCGCCGGCGGATTCTCCGGAGCCGGGCGCAGCGTGACGTCGATGCGGCGGCAACTCGCCGGCGGCACCGTCATCTGGTTCGCGAGCTTGCCGAAGGTCGACACCTCGTCGAACAGCTGCCACTGCATGATGTCGGGCGTCCACACCTCGTCGTCGCCCTTGCCTTCGAGGAACTTGAAGGTGAGCTGCTGCCCCGGCGGGATCGCCATCACGAAGAACGGCTCCTCGGTCCGGACGTCGACGAGCGTCACCGTCAGCGGCTTGAACGACGTCGAGACGTAGGTGAAGCCGCGGCCGGTCGCCGGCATGAAGCCGCCGTCGGGCGCGTAGCAGGCGGGAATCGCGAACATCGAGGCGAGCGCCGTGGCGGCGAGGGCGGTTCGGAGGGTGCGCATGGGTCTGGAGAGGAGTTGGAGGATCGTCTCGCGGCGGTTCCGCACGCCGCTTGGCGAGTCGCGCTTATCGACCAACGCCCCGCCGGAGGCTGCGACAAAGCGGCGAAATCGGGAGAGCGATATCGTCCGGAGATGCCCTCGCCGCGACTGCGCATCGGACACGGCTACGACCTCCATCGCCTCGAGCCGCCGCCGCCGGAGGGTTCCGGCCGCCCGCTGGTGATCGGCGGCGTCCGCTTCGAGCATCCGGTGGGGCCGGTCGGGCACTCGGACGGCGACGTGGTCCTTCATGCGGTGACCGACGCCGTGCTGGGCGCACTGGGCCTCCCCGACATCGGGCAACTGTTCTCGGACCAGGACCCGCAATGGGACGGCCAGGACTCGCGGCTCTTCGTCGCCGAGGCGACCAGACGCATGCGCGACGCGGGTTATCGGATCGGAAACCTCGACGTGACCATCGTGTGCGAGCGGCCGAAGATCGGGCCGGCCAAGGGCGAGATCGCGAGGCTGATCGCGGAACTGCTCGCGTGCGGGATCGATCGCGTGAACGTGAAGGGCAAGACCCACGAGAAGGTCGACGCGATCGGCGAGGGACGCGCGATCGAGACCCACGTGGTGGTGCTGCTCGAGGCCGAACCCGACTGAGCCCGGGAAGCCCTTGAAGATGGTTCGGCCGGAGCGGATCGGGCGATAGACTCGTCGATCCTCCGCGGGCATTCCCGCGGCTTCGATCGAGGACCTCCGTTGTTCGAAGAACTCCAGGCCTGGCTCACCGCGAACGGTCCCGCCCTCGGCGCCTGGAGCCCTCTGATCGTGCTGGGGCTGCTGCTCCTCTCGGGCTTCGGCATTCCGGTCTCCGAGGACGTGGTCAACCTGCCGGCGGGCATCCTCATCGGGCAGGGCGCCTGGCCGGCGATCCCGATCCTGATCGCCTGCTACGTCGGGGTGATCGCCGGCGACGCGATCTGGTTCTTCAATCTGCGGACCTTCGGGACGCCGCTTCTGCATCGCCGCTGGTTCAAGCGCTTCGTGCATCCCAAGCGGCTGCTGCAGGTCAAGCACCAGATCGATCGCCGCGGGCCGTGGGTGCTCGTCGCGGCGAGGTTCATCCCCGGCGCCCGAAGCCCGGTGCTCACCGCTTCGGCACTGCTCCACATGCCGTGGCGGAGCTTCCTGATCGTCGAGTTCGTCTGCTGCCTCTTCACGGTGCCGATGCAGGTCGGCGTCGGCTACATGATCGGCCGCCACCTGGGCTCGGACGATCTCGCCGGCACCGTCACGCTCGTCGCGGCGGTGATCGTGGGCGTCCTGCTCGTCAGCGCGGCGATTCCCGCGGTCCTGCAGGCCTGGCAGAGCAAGCACCCCCTTCCGCGCGCGAAGGCCGACTGGCTTCGCCGATACCGATTCCGCAAGCCCAACGACCGCACGCCGATGCCCGACGGGTCGGCGCAGCCAGGAGATCCGCCATGCGTGCCATCGTGACCGGTCAGGTCGGCGTCGAGAAGAAGCCCTACCTCGATGCCGTCGGGCGGATGGCCCGCGAGGAGGGCGAGCGCCTCGAGATCTTCCACCTCGGCGACATGATGTACGCCGAGGCGCCCGACGTTCGCCCGGGACGCATCCTCGACCTCTCGCTCAGCCGCCTCGCCACGCTGCGACGGGCCGCGTTCCGGGACGTCATCTCCGCGACCTCGCCCGCGGAGGACCACCGCAACGTCCTGGTCAACACCCACGCCACCTTCCGCTGGCGGCACGGGCTCTTCAGCGCGTTCGACTTCGACCTCATGCAGCGGTTCGAGCCGGACATGTTCATCTGCCTCGTGGACAACGTGGAGATGGTGCATCGGCGGCTGCACGCCGAGCATGTGATCGACGCGACCCTCAAGGACTGCATGGTCTGGCGCGAGGAGGAGATCCTCGCGACGGAACTGCTCGCCGACGCCCTCGGCGGCCGCAACCGCTTCTACATCGTGAGCCGCGGGCGCATCGCGGAGACCACCGAGACCTGCCTGCGCCTCGTGACCCGTCCCGAGATGCGGAAGGTCTACCCGAGCTTCCCGATGAGCCACGTGGTCGACCTGCCCGACGTGCTCGAGGAGATCGACGAGTTCCGCGCCGCGATCGCCAAGCACTTCATCGCCTTCGATCCCGGCGACGTCGACGAGAAGCTCCTCCTCGACCGCGCGATCGCCGCGGCCCGCGACGGACAGGACTTCATCGAGGTGACGAGCCACGGCTTCGGCAAGGCCGGCACCGCCCCGCCGATGCGGCTGCCGGTCCGCGAGGTCCTCGACATCGCCGGCGACATCGACGGCCAGATCTACATGCGGGACTTCAAGCTGATCGACCAGTCGGACATGATCGTCTCGCTGATCCCCGAACTCCCCGGCGGCGTCCCCGGCCTCTCCTCGGGCGTCGAGCGCGAACTGCAGCACGCCTTCGAGCACACCAAGGAGGTCTACGTGGTGTGGAAGCCGAAGAAGGCGCCGAGCCCCTTCATCACCGAGACCGCCACGAAGATCTTCCGAAGCGTCGAGGAGGCCCTCGGGTACTTCGAGAGCAAGGGGATGTTCCCGACCACGAACCTCTTCGGGCGCTGAGCGTCGCGAGCCACGCGATGCCGCGCGTCCGCCTCACCGTCGCCTACGAGGGAACCGACTTCCACGGCTGGCAGGCGCAGCACCCGCCCGACGGCGAGCCGCTGCGCACGGTGCAGGGCGTGCTCGCGGAGACGCTCGCCCGCGTGCTTCGCCAGCCGATCGTGACGACCGGCGCGAGCCGCACCGATGCGGGCGTGCATGCGCTCGGCCAGGTCGTGGCCTTCGACGCGACGTTCTCGATGCCCGTCGAGCGCCTTCCGCTGGCGATCACCTCGCGGCTTCCCGAGGATGTGCAGGTGCGCGAGGCCTCGATCGCGGCGGACGACTTCGATCCGATCGCCGGCGCGGAGAGCAAGTCCTACCGCTATCGCCTCGCGAGCGCGATCCCGCCGGACCGCTGGCCGCCGCTGCTCGAGCGCCGCACCATCGCGTGGACCCGCGCCGCGCTCGATCTCGCCCGCATGCAGGACGCCGCGCGAAGGCTCGTCGGCGAACACGACTTCGCGGGCTTCGCGCAGATCGACCACGGCCGCAAGACCACGGTGCGCACGATCCACGCCTGCGAGGTGCGCGAGCCTTCGCCCGGCTCCTTCGAGATCGACGTCGCGGGAAGCGGCTTTCTCTACAACATGGTGCGGATCATCGCGGGCACGCTGCACGAAGTGGGGCGAGGCCGCTGCGAGCCCGATCGGGTCGACGAGATCCTGCGAAGCGGCGATCGACGGCTCGCCGGTCCCACCATGCCGCCGCACGGACTCTGCCTCATGTGGATCCGCTACCCCGGCGATCCGCCGCCGCGAGCGACGTCGTGAGCGCTCGAAGGATGCGAACGTCCCTTCGTGCGATCGCGTCGATGCTCGCACTGCTCGTCGCCGTCGCGACGGTCCACGCGTCGCCCCAGGACCAGGCACTCGATCTCGACGCGACGCCAGGCCCGGGCTCGCGCGCCGCCCTGCGCGACACGATCGCGTCGCTCGAGCAGGAAGCGATCGCCCTGCGTGCCGAAGATCCATCGGTCGCGGCTCGCCGTCGGCTTCGTCAAGTCGCGATCGTCCTGCTCTCGGCGCCCGACCGCTCCCCCATCGCGCAGCTCGCCGGCCTCCGCCTCGCCGAGTCGCGACGCGAGATCGATCGGGCCATCGCGCGAGTCCATCGCACCGAGGTCGCTCCCGCCGATCGGCGTGGCGTCGACTACGCGCGGCTGCTGCTCGCGCGGTTCTGCGAACTCGACCTCGAACGACTCGCTGCCGCGTCGGCCGCCCGCGTCGCCGATCTCGACGCGGCTCTCGCCGAGACCCTCGCGCCGCTTCTCGGCTCGATGCTCGCCGAATCGGGCACCGAGCCCGAGAGCCACTGGCCGGCGATCGCAGCCGCCGCGGCGCCGCCGGATCCGTCGCCCTCGCGGACGGCGGAGGAGACCACCGCTCCAAGCGACGATCCGTCGCCCGACTCCAAGAGGCAGGCTGCGATGCGGTCGCTTCAGGCGCGGGCCGAGGTGATCGCCGCGGTCGAGATCCATCGCGAACTTCGGGCCCTTCGCGCGACGCTTCGACAGTCGCATCAGCGGGCTTCGGCGCGGTGGCGTCGGTCGATCGAGGAGTCCTCCGGAGAGGAGCGGGAACTCGCGATCGCCTCGGCAATCGCCGCCGAGGCGTCTCATGCGGCCGACCTCGAGCGGCTCATCCTGCTCTCACAACTCGTCGAGTCGATCGGCGCGATCGATCGCCGCGCGATGCAGCCCGCCGCCCTGCGGGCCCGCGCGATCGCAGCACCGTTGTCGCAACCGCTTCAGCGCCCCCAGGCCGCCCGCGAGATCGATCGGCTGCTCGTGCAGCAGCCGCTGCAGCCCGTCCCCTTCGAGGCGATGCTCGGCGATACGACGCAGCCACTTCCCGAGCCGATCTCGACGGCGCGATCGGCGATCGCCACGCGTCTCGGCGCGCAACGACGTCGCTGGATCGCCGCGTGGACGCAAGGGGAGGATCAGGATGCCGAAGCGATCGAGCAGTCGGTCCGGCTTCTCCGCGAGATGCTCGGCATCGCCGACGCGGGCGTGGCGTCCGCGTCGGAGGGCTCCGCCGGATCGCGGCTCGCGCGTTGGGCCGCGGTGCTCGTCGTGCCGGAAGCGGTCGATGGCGCGATCGCCTCGCTCGCGCCCCGCGTGGCGCTCGCCCTCGACGCGTGGCTCCGGGGCGATCTTCCCGCGACGGCGCGACATCTCGAGGGTTGGCGCCGGGCGCAGCCGTTCGCGGCGCTCGCGGTCGCGATCGACGACGCCATCGGCCCGCAACTCGCGGAACTCCGCGGCGGCGCGATCGGCGTGGTCGAATGCCTCGCGATTCCCCCGGACTCGACCGCGTTCCTGATCGATCGGCGCCGCGAGCTCGCGGAACTCTCCCTGCTCGCCGCGGAACTTCGCCGAGCATCGACCTTGGGCGACTCGGAGCGGTCCGATCGCCTGCGGAGCGAACTCGAGCGCCGCGTCGAGGCGCTCCTGCGATGAACACGCTCGCCCTTCCTACGATCGCCGCTTCCCAACCCCGCCCGGAGCCCTGCCCGTGAACATCCTCGTCGTCGGCCCGCATCCGGATGATCAGGAACTCGGCATGGGCGGCACGATCGCGCGACTCGTCGCCGACGGCCATCGCGTGCATCTGCTCGACATGACCAACGGCGAGCCCACGCCGCACGGGACGCCCGAGATCAGAGCCCGCGAGGCGATGAAGGCCGCGGAGATCCTCGGCGTCACGCGCGAGTGCCTGCATCTTCCCAACCGCGAGGTGGTGCACACGGTCGCGGCGCGGCACGGCGTCGCGGGCGTCATCCGCCGCCACGCGATCGAGGTGATCTTCACGCCCTATCCGATCGATGCGCACCCAGACCACGTCGCGACGACGCGCATCGTCGAGGACGCCCGCTTCGACGCCAAGCTCACCAAGACCGACCTGCCCGGCGAGCCCATCTACCCCAAGTGGCTCTTCCACTACTGGTGCACGCACCTGCGGATCGTGCCGGACCCTTCGTTCCTGATCGACACGACCGGCTTCGCCGAGCGGAAGCTCGAAGCGATCCTCGCCTACGAGAGCCAGTTCGTGGTGCCCGAGCGCAATCGCCGCATCCCCGACTGGATCAACGCCGCGGGCGTCTTCTTCGGAAGCCGCATCGGCACCGCGTCGGCGGAGCCCTTCTTCAGCCGCGAGCCGCTGGGACTGACGGGGCTGTCGGGGCTGACTTGAGCGACGCGATACCGCCACCTTGGAGCCCGATCGCTCAGGTCGCGCGGGGCGGCGGTGCGTTTGGAGGCTCGATGGCCTCGCCGCGGCACGGACGCCCATGCGAACGCCGAGGCGGCCGATCGTCGGACTTCAGATCGCCTTCACGATCTCGACGAGGCTCTCCGCGACGTGCTGTCGC
>JBMTTG010000099.1:0-9588 GCA_049449095.1 Phycisphaerales bacterium
CGCCGCGGTAGCGGTCGTCGTTGGCGTAGATCGTGGTGTTCCACTGGTCGTGCGAGCGCACCGTGCCGAGCACCAGGCGATCGTGCTGCGGGATGCAGTCGGGAAGCGCCGCGAGCGAGAACTCCGCCTTGCCCGAGGGCGTCAGGAACACCCGCTCTCGCGCCGGCTGCCGCAGGCGGAATCCGTGCGGACGACGGACGCGGTTGTTGAAGTCCTCGAAGCCCTCGAGGGCCGAGGCCATGCGGTCGCGGACGAGGTCGTAGTCCCTCGCCCACTCCGTCCACGGCGTCGGGCTCCTCTCGAGCGTCGCCATCGCGATGCCCGCGACGATGGCGCCTTCCGATCGAAGGTCGCTCGACGCCGGCTCGCGATGCCCGGTCGAGAGATGCACCATGCTCATCGAGTCCTCGACGCTCACCGACTGCGGACCCTTCGCGCCGAGGTCGCGTTCCGTGCGCGGCAGGCAGGGGAGGATCAGCGCCTCGCGGCCGTGCACGAGATGGCTGCGATTGAGCTTGGTGCTCACGTGGAAGGTGAGGTCGCAGTTCCGCAGCCCTTCGAAGGTCGCCTCGGGATCGGGCGTCGCCATCGCGAAGTTGCCGCCCATCCCCATGAAGACCTTGACGTCGCCGCGCCGCATCGCCTCGATGGTGCCGACGGTGTCGAAGCCCGGCGCTCTCGGGGAGACGATGCCGTTGGCGGCGTCGAACCGGTCGAGCCAGGCCTCGGGCGGCTTGCTGTGGATGCCGCAGGTGCGGTTCCCTTGCACGTTCGAGTGTCCGCGGACCGGGCAGGCGCCGGCGCCCTCGCGGCCGATGTTGCCGCGGAGCAGGAGCACGTTCGCGATCTCGCGGATCGTGTCGACGGAGTGCTCGTGCTGCGTGATCCCGAGGCACCAGGCAAAGACCGCGGAGTTGGACTTGCGGTAGGTCTCGGCGAACTCGCGGATCCGCGCCTCGTCGAGTCCGCTCTGCCGGACGATCTCCGGCCACGGCGTCGCGTCGACGACGCCGCGGTAGGCCTCGAAGCCGCTCGTGAATCGATCGATGAAGACCCGGTCGATCGCGTCGGGATGCGTCGGCAGCTGCTCGAAGAGATGCTTCGCGACGCCGCGGAGCAGCGCGAAGTCGCCGGAGATCCTCGGCTGCAGCACCATCGTCGAGGTCGGCGTCGAACGGAAGAGCGCCATGTCGAGGAACTCGTGCGGGACGATGGTGCGTCCCGCGGCGGCTTCGACGAGCGGATTGATGTGCACGATCGCGCGGCCGCGGCGATGGACGCTCGCAAGCGCGGTGAGCATGCGCGGCGTGTTCGAGGCGGCATTGACGCCCATCACGACGACGAGGTCGGTCTGCTCGAAGTCGATCAGGTCGACGGTGCCCTTGCCGGTGCCGATCGAGGCCCTGAGCGCCCGGCCGCTCGCCTCGTGGCACATGTTCGAGCAGTCGGGCAGGTTGTTGGTCCCGAACTCCCGCGCGAAGAGCGCGTACATGAAGGTGGCCTCGTTGGAGAGCCGGCCGGAGGTGTAGAACGCGGCGCGATTCGGGTCGCCGAGGCCGCGCAGGTGGCGGCCGATCGTCGCGAACGCCTCGTCCCACGAGATCGGCACGTAGCGGTCGCTCGCGGCGTCGTAGCGCATCGGCTCGGTGAGCCGGCCGGCGTCCTCGAGGGCGAAGTCGGTCCAGGTCGAGAGTTCGGAGACGGTGTGCCTTGCGAAGAACTGGCGATCCGCCCGCTTGGGCGTCATCTCCCAGCTCGTGTGCTTGATGCCGTTCTCGCAGAGATCGAGCTTGAGGCTTCCCGTGTCGTCGGGCCACGCGCAGCCGGGACAGTCGAAGCCACGGTCGGGATGGTTCATTCGCAGCATGGCGAGCGAGCCGTCGATGGGTTCGCCGCGCTTGAGCAGCACCGCCGCGACGCTCTTCGCCGCGCCCCATCCGGCGGTCGGATGTCGATAGGGCTCCTGCGAGAACGAGCCGCTGCTCTCGGGTCCGAATCCGCGGGCGGGCTGATCGGACGGCGAGGGATCGGCTGGATGCGGCATCGTGGACTCCGAGGGTGGACGGAGGATACCGGTCGCCCAAGGCCGCGATCCTCTCGCCCGGCGCCTCCAGCGAGAACCTTGCCGGCTCATCGTCGAGTGAGTCCCCGGGTTCGTCCGGCCCGAATGGATCGCTCGCCTTCCCACGTGGGTGCACGACCCACGGGTCGCCGAACCTAGACTGGCGTTCCATGGACACACCGCTCGAAGTGGCTCGCCTCCAAGCCGAACTCATGCGCCGCATGGGGCCGTTGGAACGCTGGCGTCGCGTCGAGCGGTGGTCCGCGGAACTCCTCGCCGCCTCGCGTGCACGTGCCGTGCAGCGCGGTCTGGCGGCGGGCCTCGACGAGCACGACGCGCTCGAGCAGTGGGTCCGCGAGCAGCATGGCCCCGAGGTTGCGAAGGGCTACGGGGCCTATCGCCGAAGCGTGCTCGGCGGACGAGGACGATCGGCGTGACCGAGGACGTGCGTCCGCTTGCTGGCGAGATCGGCGACGTTGCGGCGACCGTCTCTCGGCACCTCTCGGTGATGGGCGTTCCGCACTACATCGGCGGCTCGATCGCGAGCTCGATTCACGGAGTCGTGCGGGCGACGGCGGACATCGACTTCGTCGCGTTCCTGTCGCCTGGTCAGGGCCGGTCGATCGCGGACGCCGTCGCGGGCGACTTCTACGCCTCAGCGGACGCGGCCGAGGAGGCGATTCGGCGAGGGGCCTCGTTCAACCTGATCCATCTCGCCACGAGTCTCAAGGTCGATCTCTTCGTGCCCGCGGATGACCTGCTCGCCGATTCCGCGGTCGCTCGCGCCGAGCAGGCTGATCGCGGCCTTCGAGTGGCGTCCGCCGAGGACACGCTGCTCGCGAAGCTTCGCTGGTATCGGCAGACCGGGGAAACGAGCGATCGACAGTGGAACGACGTGCTGGGCATTCTGCGCGTTGCCCGCCATACCTTGTCGACGGACTACTGCGATCGGATGGCCGCAGCGATCGGTGTTGGCGATCTGCTGAAGCGAGCTCGCGGCGAGTCGTGAGCGGTCGGCACGAGTCTGCTCGCACCGTCTCGGTGCGTGATTCGGATGCTCACCCGACGACCGGCACGCACCAGCGGTAGTTGGGAATCGTCTCGAAGGCGTGGCCGAGCGCCTGGGCGGCGTGCCACGGCCAGCGAGGATCGCGAAGCATGCCCTTGCCGATCGCGACGAGATCGGCGTCGCCGTCGGCAAGCACCTTCTCGGCGAGATGCGGATCCTGCAGTTCGCCGACCGCGATCGTCGTGATGCCGGTGCCGCGCTTGACCGCGGCGGCGAGCGGCACCTGGAAGCCCGGATGCACGTCGATCTTCGCGTTCGCGAAGTTGCCGCCGCTCGAGAGGTGCGCGTAGTCGCAGCCGTGTCGCTTCAGTTCGTGGGCGTAGGCGACGGAGTCCTCGACCGTCCAGCCGCCCTCGGCGTCCGCCCAGTCGGTGCCGCTGAAGCGGACGCCAAGCGGCATCGCGTCGGGCATCGCGGCCCGCATGGCTTCGAAGACCTCGAGCGGGAACCGCATGCGATTCTCCCGCGAGCCGCCATATCGATCGCCGCGGCGATTGGTGAGCGGCGAGAGTGCGCTCGAGAGCAGGTAGCCGTGCGCCGAGTGAAGTTCGACGAGGTCGAATCCCAGTCGCGCTGCGCGGCGGGCCGAGGCGGCGAAGGCCTCGCGGACCTCGGCAAGCTCCGCCTCGTCGAGTTCGATCGCGACCGGACCATCGCCGCCCGAGGGGATCGCCGACAGGCCGACGGGAGCCCAGCCGCCCTCATCAGGCTTGACGTATCCGCGCCGAGGAGCCTTGAACGGGCGGAATCGCGAGGCCTTGATCCCCGCGTGCGCGAGTTGAATGCCGACCTTCGTGTCGGGCGCGACCGCGCGGATCGTCTCGAGGACCTTGGCCAGCGCCTGCTCGTTCGAATCGCTCCAGAGCCCAAGGCAGTTCGGCGTGATGCGACCTCGCGCCTCGACCGCGGTCGCCTCGAGCAGGAGAAGCCCCGGGCTTCCGCACGCGAGCGATCCGAGATGCACGTGGTGCCACGCGGTCGCGTCGCCATCGATCGCCTCGTACTGGCACATCGGCGCGACGACGATGCGGTTCGACAGGGTGAGCGATCGAAGCGAGATCGGTTCGAAGACGCGGGGCGTGGTCATCGTGTGCACACTCGGCCTTCGCGTCGGATCAGGGCCTGACTTCGACGGTGCTCTCGGGCTCGGTGAGCATCTCGTAGACGACCTCGACATGCTCGGGGAGCAGCCGCACGCAGCCCATGCTCACGCTCTGTCCGATCGAGTCGGGCTCGATGGTGCCGTGGATGCCGTATCCGTCGAAGAGGCGATCGCCATCGGCGGCGGAAGAGAGACCGATCCAATGCTCGCCGATCGGGTTCTTCGGGTCGCCCGCGGCGAAGTACTCGCCGGAGCGCGGGTTGTACCACTCGGGATCGATCAGCTTGCTTCCCTTGCGGACCTTCGCGAGGCCTTCGGGGGTCGAGTTGAGTTCGCCGAGTCCGACCGGATGGCTCGCGACGAGCACCCGATCGCCGTTGTTGACGAGGAAGAGGTCCATGCGGAAGTCGCGCTTGTGGACGACCGCGTGGAAGGTGCCCACCGGCAGCTTGAGCCGCTGGTTCACCTGGATCGCGCGGGGATTCTTGATGCGGTTGATCCGCTGGATGAACCGCCAGTCCGGGCCGCCGGCGAGTTCGCGCTTCGCGATGCGCTCGAGGCTGTCGCCAGGCTGCACGAGATAGATCCGCGAGAAGGGATCGTTCTGCACCGGCTCGGGCGAGAAGAGAAGCCGAGCGTTGATGCGCTCGAGCGTCTCGAGGGCGAGCCGTTCCTCCGCGGGCGAGAGCGATCCGGACACATACGCTTCGGTGAGCGCCGCCCGCGTCTCGACCGGATCCTGATCGGCGAGGGCGACGAGCGACGCGACGCGTCCGCCTCGCGCCGGCGAAGGCGCGGCACGGTCGGGCGCCGGGATCGTCTCGGTGGCGGTGAGCACCGGCAGCACCGGGTCGGCCTTCGGAGCCGCCGGACGGTCGACGACCGAAGTCGCCGGCGCGGGCTTGGGCGTGGTCGGGGCCGGCTCGGGCTTGCTTGGGGTGGCCTTCGACTCCGGCAAGGCCGAAGGAGTCGGGATCGAAGCCGCGGGCGAGGGCGTGGTCGCCGGACGCGCCGCCTCGCGGCGATCGAGGTCGCGCCCATCGCGCACGGGCGGCCGATCGGCCGTGGCGACGAGCAGCGGATCGGAAGCGGTCGCGTCCGAGGGGTCCGTCGCCGGTTCGCCCGAGGGCCAGAGGAGCCACGCCAGACCCGTCACGCCGACGATCGCGATCACCGCGAAGGGCCACCGTCGCGGGCGTCGTCGCCGCGAGCGGCTCGTGCGGCTCATCATGAACTGGCTTCGGGTCCCGGCGTTGATCGACTGGCTCTGGAGGGCCATTGGCGTTTCCTCCGCGTCTGGCGCGTGCTGATGGGCGGACTTCTCGACGGCCGTCCCGAGCAGGGCTCGCGGCGACCGCGACACGACGCCGGGGTCGTCCGGCGGCGGTCTCGACAGGGTACTCGCGGGATGTGGGCTCGTCGGGCGGCGCGACGCCTCCCGACAGGTTGTCATCGGCCGGAAGGGTCGCTTCTCCGCAGCCGTCCGGACTCGGTGATCACGGCCTGCACGCGAAGGTCGTGCGTCTCGCGCGGGACCCGCTCGACGACCTGCCGATCGAAGCAGATTCCGATCGCCATCGTGGTCGCTGGAAGCGATCCCAGGAGGCGGTCGTAGAAGCCTCCGCCGCGGCCGAGGCGTCCTCCCTCGGCATCGAAGGCAACGCCCGGCACCACCGCAAGGTCGACCGTGCGCGGGTCTGCGGCGATGCCGGTCGGGGCGGGCACGCCCAGTTCATCAGGCGGCAGCTCGTCGAGCCGCGCGGTTCCGAGCGGGGCGAGTTCGATCGAGGGCGGTTCGCGACGGGATCTCGGCAGCAGGATCGCGGCGCCTCGTGCCCGAGCGGCGTCGATCGCCTCACGGACGTCGGGTTCGCTCGCCAACGGGATGTAGAAGAGGATCGATCGGGCGTCCCCGAACGCCGGCTGCGACCGCAGGGCCTCGACGATCCTTCGCGAGGCGTCGGTGCGCTCCGCCGCGGTCATCGCCCGGAGGCGATCGCGGATCTCGCGGCGAAGCCGATCCTTCGAGAGGATCGCCGATGCGTCGGACGAGGGGGCACGCTGGTCGTCGCCGCTCACCCGGTCGGCCCTTGGCGGTCGCGTTCGGCGTCCTCGATCGCCTGCCTGCGAGCGTCGAGCCGGGCGGCGGCCTCGGCCTCGAAACCCCGATCGGTCGGCTCGTAGTAGGTCCGGGGCTCGGGCAGGTAGCGGGTCGTGCCGAGACCGTCGGGGGCGTCGTGCGGGCTCCGGTATCGCTCGGTGCTCCGCGGATCCGAGCGCGCGTCGAAGCGGTCCCGCATCGCCTCCCCGGTCCGGTCGCGCAGAGGCTCGGGCACCTCGAGCGTCCGGCCCTGGGCGACTTCGGCCATCGCGGTCCAGATCGCCTGGGCGGTCGCATTGCTCTTGGGTGCCTGGCACATGTAGAGGACCGCCTCGGCGAGGGTGAGCTGGCACTCGGGCATGCCGACCCGTTCGGTGATCGCCCAGGCGGCGGCGGCCACTTCGAGGGCCCGCGGATCGGCGAGTCCGATGTCCTCGCTCGCGAGGATCGCGATGCGCCGCGCGACGATGCGAGGGTCTTCGCCGCCGGCGAGCAGCCGGGCGAGCCAATGGATCGCGGCATCGGCATCGGAGCCGCGCATCGACTTGATGAGGGCACTCAGCAGGTCGTAGTGCGCATCGCCGTCGCGATCGTGGCGGAGCCGCTTCGATTGGAGCGACGCCTCGAGGTCGGCCACCGAGATTCGAACGGTGCCCTTGGCGACGCCTCCAGCGCGATCATCGGAGTCGCGGACGGAGCACGCGGCGATCTCGAGGGCGCCGAGCGCGCGGCGGGCATCGCCGCCGCTTCGTTCCGCGAGAAGCTCGAGCGCGTCCTCCTCGATCTCGACCGATCGCCCGGGAAAGCCGCGCGGATGTTCGAGGGCCCGCCGCACGACCTCGCGGATCTCTCCCGCCCCGAGCGGCTTCACCTCGGCGAGGGCCGAGCGGCTGACGAGCGCCGCATTCACCGCGAAGCCAGGGTTCTCGGTGGTCGCCCCGACGAGCGACAGCGTGCCGCGCTCGACGTCGGCGAGGAGCGAGTCCTGCTGCGCCTTCGAGAAGCGGTGGATCTCGTCGAGGAAGAGCACCGTCGGTCGCCCGGAGTCCTCGAGGCGGCGGCCGGCCTCGTCGATCAGTTCGCGAATTCGCGCGACGCCGATCATCGCGGCGTGAGCGGCTTCGAACTTCGCGCCCACCGTCTCGGCGAGCACCCGACCGAGGGTGGTCTTCCCGGTGCCCGGGGGACCGTGCAGGATCAGCGACCCGATCCGGCCGGTCGAGACGAGTCGCCGCAGGAAGCCACCCTCGCCGAGCAGATGGGCCTGCCCGACCACCTCGTCGAGGGACCGCGGCCGGACCCGCTCCGCAAGCGGCTCCGCCTCGCGGCGGCGATCGAGCCGGGCTTCCTGCCAGAGGTCGGGTGTCGCGGCCATGGCCCGCGATGCTACGGCCGCGAGGTCGCGGTTCCCATAACCCTCGGGACTCAGACCTCGACCCGGGTCGGGCCTCGCGCTTCAATCGGGTTCCGGCTCAGCCTTCGGCGCGATCCGGTCGATCTGCCGGTGCGTCCGATGTGCGGGCGCCCGTGACCTTCGGATAGGAATCCAAGCCCATGTGCGGAATCGTCGCCTACATCGGTCTCAAGCCGGCCCTGCCCGTCCTGCTCGAAGGGCTCAAGCGGCTCGAGTACCGCGGGTACGACTCCGCCGGGTTGGCGATCCTGAACGGCGAATTGAAGACCGCCCGCGCGGTCGGCCGAGTCTCCGCGCTCGAGGGCGTGGTCGAGCAGCAGGGCGGCTTCGGGGGAAGCCTCGGCATCGCCCACACCCGCTGGGCGACCCACGGCGGCGTCACCGAGATGAACGCCCACCCGCATCGCGACGACGCGAAGCTCGGGCATGGCATCGCGATCATCCACAACGGGATCATCGAGAACTACGCGACGCTCAAGCGCTACCTCGAGGAGAAGGGCCACATCTTCACCTCCGAGACCGACACCGAGGTGCTTGCCCACCTCATCGGCGAGCTGTACCGCGGAGACCTCGAGAAGGCGGTGCAGGCGGCGCTCCGCGAGGTGACCGGCGCCTACGCGATCGCGGTGGTCTGCGCGAAGGAGCCGGATGTCCTCGTCGTCGCCCGCAAGGGCAGTCCTCTGATGGTGGGGGTCGGCAAGGACGAGTACGTCGTCGCGAGCGACTCGTCGGCGATCGTCGCCCACACCACGCAGGCGTTCACGCTCGAGGACTACACCGTCGCGCGGCTGACCCGCGACTCCTTCCGGACGACGACCGTCGACAACGTCCCGGTCACCGCGGAGATCCGCGAGCTCGAGTTCGACCTCGACCAGATCGACCTTGGCGACTTCGACCACTTCATGCTCAAGGAGATCCACGAGCAGCCCAGCGCGCTGCGGCTGTGCATGAAGGGGCGCCTCGATCTCCGCAGCGGCCAGATCGTCCTCGGCGGCGTGAGCCAGTTCGCCCGCGAACTCGCCCGCGCGAAGCGGGTGATCTTCATCGGCCAGGGCACGGCGCTCCACGCGGGCATGGTCGCGGAGTACCTCATGGAGGACCTCGCGAAGATCCCGACCGACGTCGAGTTCGCGAGCGAGTTCCGCTACCGCAATCCGATCGTCGAGGAAGGCACGGTCGTCGTCGCGATCAGCCAGTCCGGCGAGACCGCCGACACGCTCGCGGCGTTGCAGGAGGCCAAGCAGCGCGGCGCGATCGCGCTCGGCCTCGTCAACGTGGTCGGCTCGAGCATCTCCCGCGAGACCGACGCGGGGGTCTACCTGCGGGTGGGTCCGGAGATCGGCGTCGCGAGCACGAAGGCGTTCCTCGGGCAGGTCGCGGTGGCGACGATGCTCGCGGCGTTCATCGGGCGACGGCGATTCCTCTCCGCCGATGCGGTGCGGGAGCTGATGGAGCAGATGGACCGCATTCCATCGCACATCGAGCGGATCCTCGCCCAGAGCGACGACATCCGGAAGGCGACCGCCCGCTACGTCGAGCGCGACAACTGGCTGTTCCTCGGCCGGGGCTACAACTACCCCGTCGCGCTCGAGGGCGCGCTCAAGCTCAAGGAGATCTCCTACATCCACGCCGAGGGCATGCCCGCGGCGGAGATGAAGCACGGCCCGATCGCGTTGATCGACGACGGCATGCCGGTCGTCTTCGTCGCGACCCGCAACAGCCAGTACGAGAAGATCCTCTCGAACATCGAGGAGGTCCGCAGCCGCGGCGGCCACGTGCTGGCGGTGGCGACCGAGGGCGACGAGGAGATCCGCAACCACGCCGAGGAGGTCTTCTGGGT
>JBMTTG010000100.1:0-9543 GCA_049449095.1 Phycisphaerales bacterium
GAAAACGCCCCCGGTTGATGCGGAGACGACCGCATCGCGGATACTCCCGTGTCCTCCCTCGGCAGCGACGGTCGCCCCGCGGGCCGAGGCGGTCCGAACACCCTCCCACGCGATCCCGGATCCGCCACCACCATGAGCGATGCGACCGGCCATTCCGCCTCCACCGACCCCGCGATCTGGACGACGCGGCGGCTGCTCGACTGGATCCGCACCCACCTCGATCGCCACGGCGTGGACAGCCCACGGGTCTGTGCCGAGTTGCTGATGACCTCGGTGCTGCGATGCGAGCGGATGCGGCTCTACATGGAGCCGGATCGGCCGGCATCCGTCGAGGAGCGGGCCACGCTGCGAGACCTCGTCGCCCGCGCCGCACGCCACGAGCCGGTGCAGTACCTCGTCGGCGAGGCCTGGTTCTTCTCGCGTCCGTTTGAAGTGGGCCCCGCGGTGCTGATCCCGCGGCCGGCGACGGAGACGCTTGTCGAGGCGACGCTTCGCTGGTGTCGAGCGCAGCCGGCGGGATCGATGCTTCGCGGCCTCGACATCGGCACCGGCAGCGGCTGCATCGCGACGAGCCTGGTCGTGGAAATGCGGCCCAAGGAGCGGGTGAGCGAGCGGTTCGAGAAGGTGCGGATGCAGCGAGCCTCGCTCGCAGCGACGTCGCCCGAGGAAGGGGAGCCTTCCCAGCCTGCCGCCGCAGTCGAGCCCACCCATGCCGAGGAGCCGCCTCCCGAACCGACGCGCCTCGAGTTGGTGGCGGTCGACTGCTCGCGCGACGCCTTGGCGGTCGCCGCGCGAAACGCCGCTCGCCACGCGGTGCACGAGGCGATCGACTTCCGCGAGGGCGATCTGCTCGCGCCGGTGAATCAGGAAGCGCCGTTCGACTTCCTCTGCTCGAACCCGCCCTACATCAGCGATGCGGAGTGGGAGAAGGTGGCTGCGAACGTGAAGGACCACGAGCCGACGCTCGCGCTTCGCGGGGGCCGCGACGGCCTCGACGTGATCCGGCGACTCGTGTCGCAGGCCCCCGAGCGGCTGCGGCAAGGCGGAGCGATCTTCATCGAGATCCAGTACGACCAGGGCGAGGCGGTGGGGGCGATGCTGAAGAGCGCCGGCTTCGTCGACGTGCAGGTCCTTCGCGATCATGAAGGGCACGAGCGCGTCGCGACGGGCGTGCGGGGGTAGCTCACCTCACTCGGTGGTCGCTCGCCTGATCGGACGGTGGCTACGTCACGCGTCGAGTGCTCGCTTCGCTCGGCGGGCGATTGCTTGGACGGAATGGACGTGATGGACAGGATGGACTCGGAGGGCGAAGCGCTGCAACTGTTGCGAGCGGCCGGTGCCAGGTTCGTCTCCTCGCTCCTCTCTCCTAACTCCTTACTCCTAACTCCTTACTCCTAACTCCTTACTCCTCTCTCCTTACGCCCTCCCCACCGAGCCCTCGAGCGCCTTCTGCACCTCCTCAAGCAGCTGCGAGACCTGGAACGGCTTGAAGAGGAAGCAGTGCAGCCCCTCCTGGCTCGAACGCACGATCGAGTGGTGCGGGTCGTAGCCGAAGCCGGTCATCAGGATCACCGGCGTGTCGGCGTGGGCCTCCTTCGCCGCGCGGAAGACCTCGTAGCCCTTGCGGTCGGGCATTCGGGCGTCGCTGACCCCCAGTTCGAATCGCCTCCCGCCCGGCCTTGCCGACGCATCGATGGCCGCGATCGCGGACGCGCCGTCCTCGCAGACCACCACCTCGCAGCCCCGTCGTTCGAGCACGGCGCGGATCGTCTGGCGGATCTGCGGTTCGTCGTCGGCCACGAGCACCCGGCGGCCGGCAAGCGAGGCCTCGATCGCCGCATCGCGCAGGAACTCCTCGGCGCCGAGAATCGACTGCGGCCCCGAGGTCGACGAGGTGAGCCGCGCCTCGATCGAGGCGATCGCCTCGCGGATCGTGGGTGCCGCTTCCGCCGCGACGCCGCCCTCGGCCTCGAGCTGCGAGAGCACCGCCGAGAGCGCATCGAGCGGCGCTCGCAGTTCGCCGAGCACGTTGTCCGCGACCTGCCGGTTCGTCGTGTAGCGCTCGACCACGAGCATGTCGAGGATGGTGAGCGCGAGACCGAGGTACCGCGCGTAGAGCTCGAGGCAGAGCCGGTCCTCGTCGTCGAAGCGGCCGACCTCGGTCGACTCCACGTCGAGCGTGCCGATCACCGCTTCGCCGCGCCGCACGGGGACGGTGACGCTGCTCTTGGCGCCGGCGAGACCGGGCAGGAAGTTCGGATCGTTCGCGGCGTCGCGGCAGACGTAGCCCTGACCCGATGCGGCGACGAGGCCGGAGATGCCCTGGCCGTCGCTGCGGGCGAAGAGCCGCTGCCCGATCGGAAGCGGATCGATCCCCTGCGACATGACGAGCTCGAGCTGCCCGCTCCGCGGATCGATCAGCCGCACCTCGAAGGGGAGCTGCTGGCCGGGCGAGGGCAGGATCGCGGCGACGCCGGCGACGAGCCGTTCCTCGATCCGGCGAAGCCGGGCGGTGACCGGTTGCGAGACCCAGCGGCTGTCGACGTCGAGCAGTTCGCCGCCCGCCGCATCGACCGCCTCGATCCGCTCCTGCAGGCGGCGGCTCGCGGTGACGTCGAGCATCAGGCCGATCGCGTGGCCATGGCCGTCGCCGGGCACCTCCGCGACCACGACCTCGTAGGCCGCCTCGGCGGTCGAGATCGCCTGGCGAACCGAGCCGGAGGTCTCGTCGCCGTGTTCGCGCCCGCGCAACTCCTCGAGCCCCCGCACGCAGGCGTCGGCAAAGCTCCGCAGCGCCTCGGGCGAGGCGCCGGCGAGCTGGTTGTTCATCCAGAGGATCTCGCCGCTTGCATCGACGAGCCCCACGCCTTCCCCGAGCCGGCTGATCGTCTCGAGCGCCGCCCCCTCGTCGAAGGGCCGGCGCCGCGGCTGATCGGAAACCACAAGCTTGAAGCGGCTCTCGAGCGCCTCGCGCACCGACGGTTCGATCGACTCGAGCGACCGAAGGTCGGGGAACACGAGCAGCCGCTTGGGCGAGGCCGTCATTCGGGTTCGGGGCGCGATTCGCGAGCGGGGGAAGACCGGTCCGTGCCGTGAACACGGCACGAGGTGGGGGGAGTCTACGAACCTCTCGATCGCGACCGCAACATCGCCGCGAGGAATCGTCGCGAAGGCGTCGACGAAACATGGCTTCGGTCCGAACGAGCCGCGGACTGCAGTAGACTCGCGCGTTCCGCCGATTCGCCGCGTGCGGCCCGCGAGGCGCCATCCGGCGGACGCGGTCGGCCCGACGAGACGCTCGGTTCCCATGATCCTCGCGAACGGTGTCAGCAAGCGGTTCGGGCTCGTGCCCGCGGTGACGGACCTCTCCTTCGAGGTCCCGCGCGGCAGCGTCTGCGGTTTCCTCGGACCCAACGGCTCCGGCAAGTCGACCACCCTCCGCATGCTCACCGGGCTCCTGCGGCCCGACGCCGGCTCGATCTCGATCGATGGGGTGGATGCGGTGACCGCGTGGCGCGACGCGCGGCGGCGGATCGGCTACCTGCCCGAGTCCGCACCGGCGTATCCGGAGATGCGGGTCGAGGAGTACCTCGCCTTCCGCTGGCGGATCGCCGGCCGCGCCGGTTCGAAGCGGGATGCGATCGCCCGATCGGTCGAGCGATGCGGTCTCGGCGAGGTGAGGCGAAGGCTTGTGGGCACGCTGAGCCGCGGCTTCCGGCAGCGGGTCGGGCTGGCCGCGGCACTCCTCGGCGATCCCTCGGTGCTGCTGCTGGACGAGCCCACCGAGGGGCTCGATCCATTTCAGGTGCGGGAGTTCCGATCGCTGGTGCGCGAGTTCGCCCAAGGACGCACGGTGCTTCTGAGCAGCCATCTGCTCTCCGAGGTCGAGACCCTGTGCGACCGCGTGGTGCTCATCCTGCGGGGGCGCCTCGTCGCCAGCGGATCGATCGAGTCGCTGCGGACGGCGGCGGTGGCGCACGGCGGGCATGCGACGGTGCGGGTCGAGACCGACCTTGGTTCGAGCGCGGCGATCGAGCGCCTCGACGGCGTGCGGGCGGTGGCGTCGTCGTCGCCCGGAGCCGATGGCTGGCGAACCTACGAGGTCGCGGTCGACTCGGGCACCGACGGTCGCGAGGCGATCCTTGCCGCGATCGTCGCCGCGGGTGGGCGGGTGCGAGACCTGCACCGGCAGGAGCCCTCGCTCGAGTCGGTCTTCATGGAACTTGCCGGGGAAGCCAAGGCGTGACCGGCTGCCTCGCGATCGGCCGCCGCGAGATCCTCGCGGCGTTCGCCACGCCGCTCGCGTGGGTGCTGCTCGCGGCCTCGGGGCTGCTCGCGGCGGTGGTCTTCGCGTCGGTCGGATTCCGGGACGGCGAGATCGCGAACCTCCGGCCGGTGCTCGTGGCGATGGGCTGGGCGGTGCTGCTCCTCGCGCCGGCGATCGCGATGCGGAGCTTCGCCGAGGAGAAGCGGCAGGGCACGCTCGAGGTCCTGTGCACCTCGCCGATCGGCGAAGGCTCGATCGTGCTTGGCAAGTTCCTCGCCTGCGTGGTGGTGCTCGCGATCGTGCTGCTGCCCGCGGCGGTCCTCGCGATTCCGCTCGAGCTCTTCGGCGCGCCCGACTTCGGTGAACTCGCCTGCGGTCTGCTGGGCCTGCTGCTCGTCGGATCGATGGTGGCGTCGCTCGGGATCCTCGCCTCGGCGCTCTCCTCGAGCCAGGTGCTTGCGTACCTCGGCGCGATGTTCCCGTGGCTCGCGCTCGTCGTGGCGGTGAAGCTGCTGCCGGCGTGGCTCGGGCCGGCGTCGAACGCGTGGCTCGAGCCGCTCGATCCGCTCCGCCGGCTCGACGCCTTCGTGATCGGCCTGCTCGACTCGGCGAACGTCGCGTACTTCCTCGCGGGCTCCGTGCTGTTCCTGTCGCTCGCCGCGCTCGCGCTCTCGCGCGGCCGGCGGCGTCGGCCTGCCGGCCTCGGCCGCGCCGGCCGCCTCGCGCACGCAACGCTCCGCATCGCGGCGATGGCGATCGTCGCGGCGTCGGCGGTCGCGATCGCCTCGGCGCCGGCCGCGAGGATCCGCTTCGATCTCACCCGCACCCGCGCCTACAGCCTCGGCGAGGAGACCCGCGCGATGCTCGCGTCGCTGCCGGGCGAATGGACGATCGACCTGCTCGTCGTGCCGGAGGAGGGCGACCGAGCGCTGCTCGAGCAGCTCGACGAGGTGCTGCGGCGATTCTCCGAGGCGAACGAGCGGATCGAGGTCGGCCGGCTCGACCCGACCGATCCCGCGGATCTCGCCGCGTACGAACGCCTGCTCGAGTCGCTCGCCGAGAGCCATGCCGCGGAGAGCCGCGAACACGAGGACGCGATCGACGACGGCCTCGCCGGGCTCGATGAACTGGTCGCCTTCGCCAACGCGAAGCTGCCGTCGGTGCGGGCCGCCGCCGCGGCCGCTCGGGCGCGCGGCGGCGCCGGCATCGCGGCGCCGGCCGCCGCGTCGATGCTCGAGCAGGTGGCTGCGACGGGGCCGCGGCTTCGCGAGGAGATCGAGAACTTCCTGAAGACCTCCGCGTCGAGTCCGTTTCCCGATCTCGAATCCGCGCGCTCGACGCTCGTGGCCCACCATCGCCTGCGCTCGGATCAGCTCGTCGAAGGCCTGCCGCGCGACGGAGAAGCGCAGCGGCTCGCGGTGAGGCTGCGTCGATCGATGGATCGCCTCGAGCGCCTTCCGCCCGCACGGCTCGGCGAGATCGCGGCGGCGATCGGCGACGGCGAGGCGGCGGTGATCACCGGACCCGACGGCGCGGTGGTCGTGCCCGGCTGGCAGCTGCTGCCGCGGTCGAGCTTCGAGGGCGAGGAGACGGTGCGCTTCGATCGGCGCTTCCGCGGCGAGCAGCTCCTCACGGCGGCGATCCGCTCGCTCTCGATCGAGGCGCCGCCGATCGTCGTCTTCATGCATGTCGAGCCGGCTTCGCTGCTTCGCCGCACGCCCGAGGGCGGGGACCTCGCGGCGATCGCCGACGAACTGCGCGCCGCGCGCTTCGAGGTGCGCGAGTGGAACGCCGCGCTCGGCGGCGAGCCGAGGATCGAGGCCGGCCGCGAGGCGGTCTACGTGACGATTCCACCCTTGCGGCGAGCCGGGGTCGAGCCGGACGAGCGTGAGCGGGCGCTGCTCGCCGCAACGCGGGAGCGGATCGAGGCGGGCGATCCGGTGCTCCTCAGCCTGACCCCGAGCGTGCTGCCGCTGCTCGGTGGACGCGATCCGTGGGCGCAGCTTGCCCTCGAACTCGGCGTCGAGGCGGACACCGCGCGGACCGTGCTCGAACTCGCCGCCGACGAGAGCGGGCGGCCGTCGGCCCAGCCGCTGCATCTGGCGCGGGACGGCGAGGCGACGCATCCGCTCGGCGCCGCGATCGATGGCCAGGCGATGCTCGTCTTCTATCCGGTGCCGATGTCCGTCCGGGAGGGCGCGACGGCGATCCTGTCGCTGCCGCCGTCGGATTCGCGCTGGATCGAAGAGGACTGGCGGCGGCTGCGCGAGGTCGAGGAGGTTCCCGAGGGCAAGCGCCAGCAGGAGGCGGTGCCGATGGCGGCGGCGGTCGAACGCGTGACGGCCGACGGCCGCGTGCAGCGGGCGATCGTGGTCGGCTCGAGCGGATGGATGCTCTCGAACCTCGCCGACCGAACCGTCGAACTCGGCGGCGAACGGGTGGCCTTCGCGAACCCGGGCAATCGCGAACTGGCCCGCAGCGGCATCGCGTGGCTCGCTGGCCTCGACGCGTGGGTCGCCTCGGGCGGATCCGGACGCGAGATCGCGCGGCTCTCGGGCATCTCGCCGGAGACTCGCACCGCGTGGGTCGCGCTGCTGCTGCTCGGCATGCCGATCGTGCCGCTGGTTGCCGGTGGCGTCGTGGTCTGGCGCAGGGAGCGCGGCGCATGAACCTTCGCGTCACGATTCTCTGGTGGCTCGCGGCGACACTGCTGGCGGCATCGGCGTGGATGCTGCTCCGAAGGCCGGAGGACGCACCGCGCGGCCCGCAACCACTGCTCGAGGCGGGGCAACTTCCGGTCGATCGCGTCGACGAGATCCGCATCGAACGCGGCGATGAGCCGACGTGGGTCTTCCGTCGCGAGGGCGCGAACTGGAATCAGGTCGAGCCTTTCGCCCATCCGGTCGATGCGGTCTCGATGCGTCGGCACGTCGTCGCGGCGGAATCGCTGCGGGCAAGCCGCGGCGTGCCGATCGAGGCCGTCGAGGATCGCGAGGCGCTCGGGCTCGAGCCGCCGCTTGCGACGATTGCCTTCGGGTGGAGCGACGCGGCCGGCGAACGCCGCGATCTGGCGTTCGACCTCGGTCGCCCGAGCGTCGCGGGGCGGGCCTGGATCCGCCGTCGAGACGGCGACTTCGTCCACGCCGTCGACACCGGCCTGCACGATCGGATCGTCGAGCGGCATCCCCGCGAGTGGCGGCGACGGCAGCTGCTCGATCTGCCCACCGGCGAGGTCGATCGGATCGAGCTCGCCTTCGCGAATGCGGAGGGCGTGGAGATCGTCCGCGACGGACGCCAGTGGCGCCTGCAGGCGCCGATCGAGACGCGGCTCGATCGCGAGGCGGTCGAGTCGTGGGTCGCGGCGCTTGCGCGCATCGAGGCGGCGGCGTTCTTCGAGGACGAGCCCGAGGATCGTGCCCGCTACGGTCTCGACGCGCCGGCGGAGACGATCGTGCTCGAGCGGCGATCGGCCTCGCCCGACGGCGGCTCGACGGTCGAGCGGGAGTCGCTTCGCATCGGCACGCTCTTCGGGCCCGGTTCGACCGATCGCTTCGCGGAGGTCGAGGGGCGTCCCGTCGTGCTGCTGCTTGGCGAAGGCGCGCGGGCGACGGTGCTGCGGCCGCTGACCTCGCTCGTCGATCCAACCGGCACCGCGGTGGCGGCGAGCGAGATCGCGGCGATCGAGATCCGCACCGCGGAGGAGACCTTCCGAATCCGTCGCGAGCTCGACGGGTTCATGGCGGAGCGGCTTGGTGCGGGCGGCGACGTGATCGAATCGACGCCGCTCGAGCGAGCCCGCGCGGAGGCGCTGCTCGAGAAGCTCACCGCGGCAAGGGCGCCCGAGATCTCGGTCTCGTCCTTTCCGCAGGAGATGCTCGCGGGGCTGGCGATCCTCGAGGGCTTCGGGGGACGTCCGCTCGACGCGGTGCGCATCGCCCGGGATCCCGAGACGGGGCGGTGGGCGCTCGACAACGGCGACGACGTGCTACGGGTCTTCCCGGCGTCGTTCGAGCCTCGGCTTCGCGGCGCCGACTACGGCTTGACGCCGTTGCCGAGCCGCGGCACGCCGTAGCCGAGCACGAGATCGTTGCCGCGTCGCCGGATCGATTCGAGGGCGAGCGGGAGGCTGTGGCCGAGGCCACCTTCGGTGGCGCCCGCGACCGCCGCGAGTCCGGTGTCGCCGCCGACGACCCGCGGCGCGACGAAGACCCACGCCTCGTCGATCAGCCCGTGCCGGAAGAGGCGGCCGAGCATGCGGGCACCCGCCTCGGTCAGCACGCGGGCGACGCCGAACTCCGAACTGAGGCGCTCGAGCAGATCGCGGAGCGGCAGTTCCCCGTCGATCGCGGGAAGCCCGAGCACCGCGGCGCCTTGCGCTTCGAGCGAGGCGGCGAGGTCGGCATCGCCATCGAGAGCGTCGAGATCGCACGCGACGAGCAGCGGCTGCTCGCGGGCGGTGCGGACGAGCTGCGAATCGAGCGGGATCTGCAGGCGCGGATCGACCACCACCCGCATCGGCGTGCGCCGCGCCTTCACGCCGCGCACGTTGAGGAGCGGATCGTCGGCGAGCACGGTGCCGATGCCGGTGAGGATCGCGTCGCAGCAGCCCCGTTCGCGATGCACCAGCCGCCGGCTCGGGCCGCTCGAGATCCAGCGCCCATCGCCCGCCGCCACGGTGATCTTGCCGTCCAAGGTCTGCGCCCACTTGGCCACGACCCACGGTCGACCGGTCTGCACTCGATGGATGAACGGACGGTTGAGGCGAACCACCTCGGGGATCGCAGGATGCTCGATCGCCTCGATGCCCGCTTCGCGAAATCGCTTCGCACCGCCGGACGCCTGCGGATGCGGATCGGCCTGGCCGTAGACGACCCGCGCGACGCCGGCGGCGATCAACGCCTCGCTGCAAGGTCCGGTGCGGCCCTGATGGTTGCAGGGCTCGAGGGTCACGAAGACCGTGCCGCCGGCGGCCCGTTCACCGGCCATCGCGAGCGCCTCGATCTCGGCGTGCGGCCCGCCGACCCGGCGGTGGTGACCAAGCCCGACGATGCGGCCCGAGGCGTCGACGATCACGCAACCGACCGCCGGATTGGGTTCGACGAGCCCATGGCCACGCACCGCGAGGCGCACGGCCATGCGAAGGAGTTCGGCGTCGCGGTCGTCGTGGGGCTTGCTCATGGGCGAGGGGCGTTCCGGCGGGTGAAGGCGAGGCATCATCGTCCGTGCCGGGGCGAGGAGTCCAGCGACAGGCTCCCCGAAACGCACGACGCCCGCCC
>JBMTTG010000101.1:0-9507 GCA_049449095.1 Phycisphaerales bacterium
CTGCCGAAGATCGCCCAGCAGTCGAGGCTCTCGATGGAGCGGATCAACGAGGCGCGGGAGCGGCTTCGCAAGCTCTCGATCGCGCCGGGCCGGGAACTCGTCGAGAGCCGCGACGGTCCGGTCTACCCCGACGTCATCGTCGAGTACGACCCCACCGAGGATCGCTACGTCGCCGCGCTGCAGGAGGGCTCGCTCCCGTCGCTTCGCATCAGTCCGCACTACCGCAAGATGGCGAAGGACCGCTCGCTCGATGTGGAGACGCGTCGCTTCGTCGCAAGCGGCGTCCGCAGCGCCGGCTGGCTCATCGACTCGATCAACCAGCGAAGCAACACGCTGCTGCGGGTCGTCGAGAAGGTGATCGAGCGCCAGCGGGAGTTCCTCGACCACGGGCCACACTTCCTCAAGCCGATGCCGATGATCGACGTGGCGGCGGAGCTTGGGCTGCATGTCGGCACCGTCAGCCGCGCCGTCAGCGAGAAGTGGATCCAGACGCCGCGCGGGATCTTTCCGCTCCGAAAGTTGTTCTCGGGTGGCCAGGAATCGTCCGACGGCGAGGACCGCTCTTGGGAGGCGATCAAGGCCGAGCTCAAGGAGGTCGTCGACGCGGAGGATCGCACGAAGCCTCTCAGCGATCGGGCGATCGCGGAGGCGCTCGAGGCCCGCGGCATCCGCATCGCTCGCCGCACCGTCGTCAAGTACCGCGAGCAGATGGGCATTCCGTCGGCGCGGCAGCGGCGCGAGCATCGCTGAGCCGCGGGAACGCCGAGTAGCATCGTCCGCTCGTGACGAACGCTCGACGCATCTTCATCACCGGCGCGACCGGAGGCCTCGGACGCAGGCTCGTCGCCGATCGTCTTGCGCGGGGTGACTCGGTGCTCGTCCTCTCGCGCCGGCCCGACGAGGCGCGGCGTCTGTTCGCGGCGGTCGCGAATCCTCGGATCGAGGTGATCGAGGGCGATCCGGCGATCCCCGGCCGATGGCAGCGGTTCGTCGGCGGGTGCGACGCGGTCGTGCATCTCGCCGGCGAGCCGATCGCCGGACGGCGCTGGAACCCCGAGGTGCGCGAGTCGATCCGCCGGAGCCGCGTGGAGGGGACCTATCAGGTGGCCTTCGCGGTACGGACGTCGGCCAAGCCGCCGCCGGTCCTGCTGAGCGCCTCGGGCATCGGCATCCTGCCGCGCGGCGACCATGGCCCGCTGGCGGAGTCCGCGCTGCCCGGGCGAGGCTTCCTGTCGCAAGTCGCGATCGCGTGGGAACGCGAGGCGATGCGGGCTCGTTCCGAGGCCACGCGCGTGGTGGCGCTGCGCATTCCGATCGTGCTCGATGCCGAGTCCGGATTCCTCCGCGAGATCGTGCCGTGGTGGCGGCGGGGCGTCGATCCCACCCCGTGGTCCTCGCGGGATCGGGTGCCGTGGGTCCATTGGAAGGACCTGCTGCGCATCGTCGATCGCGCGCTGGTCGACGATCGTCTCGAAGGTTCGGTGCACGCGGTGGCTCCGGAGGCTTCCGAGGCCGCCTCGTGGCGGCGAGCGATCGCCCGGGCGATCGGGCGCGGGGCCCTGCGGGTGCCGGCGATGCTGTCGCGGCTCGTTGCCGGCGGCGTGGTCGACGCGATGCGGGGCTCCTGCGACGCGAGGCCGGCGAAGCTCGAGTCGATCGGATTCACGTGGCACCACCCGGATCTCCAGGAGGCGATCGCCGAGGAACTGCGGCCGGCGGTCGAGCGAACGCCCGCGAGTTCACCGCCGCAGAGGCCGACGCCGAAGCCCGTCGTCGTGCGGAAGCCGATCGATCCAGCGGCCGCGTCGTCGTCGGCGCCGAGCGTGCCATCGGCGGCGCTCGTGAGCGAGGCGGCGACTCGGCCTGAGCGAGCGTCGCCCGAGGCGCCGAGCGTCCCACCGCCGCGTGAAGCGCTGCGAGAGGCTCCGATCGTCGCCGCGGCGCTGCCGAAGGAGCCGAAGCCCGTCGCCGAGACGCCGCCGACGCCGCCGGCGCCGACGGGGGCATCCGCGTCCGCGGAATCTTCGCCATCGCCCGCAGTGCGCACGACCGCCGCGGCCGCGGTGGTGTGCTCGGTCGCAGCCATCGCCGCGGACGATCCACGCGAGGTCGAGAGTCTCGCAAGGCTCATCGCCGCGTGGCGAAGCGTCGGAGTCGAGGTGGTGCTGGCGAGTCGTGAAGGAGTGGTCTCGATCGAGCGGCTGATCGAGGCGCTTCGCTTCAGCGGGCCGCTGATCCTCGATCTCGGGGCGAGCCTTCGCAGCGGCTCGGAACGTCGGCTGCTTCGGGCGACGCCCTTGCCGCCGGCGATCGTGGTCGCGCTGCTCGAGCGGCTTGCCGGCGCGAGAGGCGTTCGCGCTTCGCTGCACGGCGCCGACGGCCCGATCGATCCGGCTCGACTTCGCGGTGCGGTGCCGCTGCGACTCGATCTCGCCGGAGACGCGGCGTCGCTTGAGCAGGCGATCGCGGCGATCGCCGAGCCGTGGTGGCGAGAAGGCGCGATCGCGATCTTCAGGCCTTCGAGCGAACACGCCTCGGTGGTGGCGGGCGGGGTCGACAAGGCGGTCGGGCTGCAGCGGATCCTGCGAGGTCTCGGGTTGCCGCCGTCACGGGCGTTCGTCGTCGCCGGCGGCGAAGAGGATCTCGGACTGCTGGCCCTCTGCCGCGGCATGGTGCTCGGCGAAGCCTCCGCGCGGCTCGCGGCGGCGAGCAGCCACCTGGCTCCGCGGGGTGCCTGGGCCGAGGCCGATGCCATGGTTCGCCGCGCCTTCGCCGCGATCCTGTCCGAGCAGCATGCTCCGGTACACTCGCCGATCGCCCCTTCCGCTCCCTGATGGGCCCCAGGAGATCCGTCTCGTGACCACCTCCGCCACCGCGTCTGCCGTGCCCGTCGCGTCCACGGACCGCCCGGCCCAGAAGATCTGGCTCGATGGCGAACTCGTGTCGCGCGAGGACGCCAAGGTCTCGGTCTACGACCACGGGCTTCTCTACGGCGACGGCTGCTTCGAGGGGATCCGGGTGTATGGCGGGCGCGTGTTCAAGCTGCGGAGCCATCTCGAGCGGCTCTACCGCTCGGCGGACATGATCCGGCTCGCGCCGGCGTATCCGCTCGCCAGCCTCGCGAACGCGGTCCGGGAGACCGTCGCCGCCAACGGGCTGAAGGACGCCTACATTCGGATCCTGATGACCCGCGGGGTGGGCACGCTGGGCCTGCATCCCTTTCGCTGCCCGAAGCCGGGCACGATCGTCATCGTCGACGCGATCCAGCTCTACCCGGACGAGCTCTACGAGCGGGGCATGAAGGTGATCGTCGCGAAGCGGCCGCGGATTCCCATGCAGTGCCTCGATCCGGCGATCAAGAGCCTGAACTACCTCAACAACATCCTCGCCAAGATCGAGGCGATCGATGCCGACGTGCTCGAGGCGATCATGCTCAACACCGACGGCTTCGTGAGCGAGTGCACCGGCGACAACATCTTCGCCGTCAAGGACGGGCGCATCTCGACGCCGCCCGAGGACGCGGGCATCCTGCACGGGATCACGCGGTCCTACGTGATGCATGAACTCGCACCAGCGCTCGGCATGCGGGTCGAGCAGCGGCCGATGCGGCTCGAGGATCTCTACACCGCCGACGAGGTCTTCCTGACCGGCACCGCCGCGGAGATCATCGGCGTCAACAAGATCGGCGACCACACGATCGGCAGCGGGGCGGTGGGTCCGATCACGAAGCAGCTCGAGGCGGAGTTCCGCAAGCGGGTCGTGAAGGACGCGCCCGAGGACTGATCGCGCCGCGGCCGCGCGATCCGTTGCCGGCCCGGCTCAGGGAGCTCGCCGCATGCGCTGCCCCTCGTGCGAGTATCCGCTCTGGAACCTCGTGCCCGGACCATGTCCGGAGTGCGGACGTCCCTTCCGCAGCGACGAGTTCGAGTTCGATCCGGGGTCGGTCGCGTTTCTCTGCGCGAAGTGCGGGCAGGAGTACTTCGGCACCGATGCGAAGGGCCTGCTGCTTCCCCGGGCGTTCGCGTGCGTGCGGTGCGGCGCCGCGTGCGTCTGCGGGGAGATGGCGGTCGCGCCGACCGATCGCATCGATCCGCTGGCGGACCGCAATCCGCTTCCGTGGCTCGATCGTGCCACCGGCGAATCGGGTCGGCGTCGGAGAGGCTTCTTCAACCGCTTCTTCGCGACGTTCTGGGCGTTCACGGCCCGCGGATGGAGGGCCGCCGACGCCGTTCCGAAAAGCGCCCCGACCGGCACCGCCTGGGTGTTCGCCGCGATCGTGGCGTCGCTGGCGGCGACGCTGCAGTTCGCGCCGCTGGCGTTGTTCCCGGCGATGAGTGTGCTGCGCCTGACCGGGGCGGCGGGATCCGGGGCGGGAGTCGACATCGTCCTGTGGGTCGCCGGCATTCTGCTCGGGATCTTGCTGATCGCGACGGGGGTGACGCTGGTCACTTCCGGCCTCTGGGCGCTGCTGTCCCACGGCATCCTGCGCCTGACCGGCCCCACCGAGGGAGGGCTCGGTCGAACCGTGCAGAGCTTTCTGTATCCCTCCGCGGTGCAGTTGTGGGGCGGGCTGCCTTTCTGCTGCCTCGCTGGTGTGGCGTCCTACGTCTGGTGGATCGTGCTCTGTTGCGGCACGGTGAAGCGGATGCAGGGTGTGTCGTGGGGACGCGCGTGCCTCGCGACGCTGCTTCCGGGGGTGCCGATGCTCGGCATCCTGCCGGCGTTGCTTCTGTTCGCTCCCCTCGGGCTCGCGACACCCGTCCTGCCGCCACCCGGCGCGATCAACGCGCCGGTCACCGAGACGTCGACATCGACCGACGCGGAAGCGGATGCGACCGGCAACGGCGCGGAGACGCTCGACGATTCGATCGACGAGTGACGTGCGCGGCGAAGGATGGACCCGCGCCCTGGTTCGGCGAGCCTCGTAGATCCGACGGACGCATCGGGGCGTCCGTGGCGGAAGCGCTCGAGGCTCGGAACGGGTGCCGTGTCACCGCGCCGCGGCGGCACGCCCTTCACCGGGGAGATGCACGCGATCCGCCTCGTCTCCATGGCAGCGCCACGCGTGGAGTCGTCGCGCGATTCGAAAGGCGGCGGCGGTGCTACCCTCCTCGCCGGAGTCCCTTCGGTCCGACGCGATCCTCCCGTCGTGCTGGGCGGGTTGCGAAGGCGTCGCGACCGGATCCTCGAGAACTTCGCCCTGGTCGGGTTCCTGATCCGCTGTTCCTGACATGACCACCTCCATTTCCAACCGCCCGCCGCTGGTCCGCACCGCTCGGAAGGTGCTGCTGATCGGCCTGCTTGCGAGCGTGGCGGTGCTCGTCGGCCTTGGCCTGATGCTGCTCTTGGGCTTCGACGACATGCGCTTCGGCCCCGGACGATCCGCGGCGAGCGCGTTCGTCACGGGCTTGTGGTCGATGGTCGGGTTCGCCGTGCTCACGGCGCTCGACGTCGCGACCCGCTCGGCGAGGCGGTTCGGAACGGTCTTCGCGTGGATCGCCGGCGGCATGGTCACGGTCGCCGCACTCTGCTGGCTTGCGACCATCTGGAGCCCCAACAACTGGCTGGAGGAGCAGTTCGCCCGCGCCGGTGGCATCGCCACGATCTGGACCTTCGTCAGCCTGCTGCCGCTCGGCTTCATCTCGTCGACCCCGCTGCCGCGATGGGCGCGTCTGCTCGCGTTGCTGTGCGGGGGCTACGTGATCTGGCTCGCCGTGATGGCGACCTCCGGCATCCTCGAGCTTCGTTGGATCGATCGGCTTGTGAAGTCGATGTCGGAGGAGGTCTTCTTCCGCATCCACGGATCGGGCGCGATCTTCGCCTTCTGCGGGCTGGTGGTCGTGGCGGTCGTGCAGCGAGCCCGCGGCTCGAAGCGGAACGAGCGGGGCGACACCGTGCCGTGGCGGCTGAAGGTGCCGATCACCTGTCCGCGCTGCGGGCTAGCGCAGGAACTGCCGGTCGGCGGCGGCGACGCGTCGCGATGCGGCCGATGCCGCCTGCGGATCGTGATCGAGGTCGAGGAGCCTCGATGCGGGTGCGGCTACGCGCTCTATCGCCTCGCTGGGGCCACCTGCCCGGAATGCGGACGCGAGGTGCCGGAGGAGGATCGCTGGCTCTCGGGGCGAGTTGGGGAACCAGAAGTCGCTGATTGATCGGACTTCGCGATCTAGAGCGCCTCGCGCGGCTCGTCTGGTTCGTCGATCACCTCGGCAAGCAGCGAAGCGAGTTGCAGCCCGTCGGAGATCTCGTGGAGCCGATCGCGATCCTCCGGGCTCATCTGGTCGAGCATGCGTCGAAGATCGCGTCGACTTCGGTGGCTTCCCATGTTGATCCAGATGAGCTTCGACGCCGCCGCATCGACCCGCGAAGCGATCGGAAGCATCACACCTTCGAACACCTCGATTCGAGCGGATCGATCCAGTTCGCCGGGAATGAGTTCTCTTGGGTAGAGATCGACCTTCACGATCTCCCGCCGATCGAGCATCTGGAACATCGCGCCGTGAGACAGCGCGTCGCGAGCAACCGTCGGCTCGATCAGGAAGCCCTCGGCCTCGGCGGCGGCGAGAAACTGCTCGAAGGAGCGGGCCATCGCCGACGCGTCGATCACCACGTCGAGGTCCTGCGTCGTTCGCGGATCGCCGTAGGCGATGCTCGCCAAGCCTCCGGTGAGGTGATATCGAACCCCGAGCCTTCCGAGGATGCCGTCGAGGCGGTCCATGGTCGGACGGAAGTAGTCAGGCGGGTGCATCGAGATCCATCGCGTCGAGTTGCCGATCGATCATGCGGCAGATCGCGGGATCCGATGCGTACCGGCGCCGAGCGACCTCCCAGCGAAGCCGTTCGCTCGACATGGGCCCGCGCTCCGCGAGGATGCGTCGTGCCACGACCGCGTTGGCCCATGCCGTCATTGCGGAGGACCGAGCGATGCGTTCCCGCGGCGTCATGGAGGCTACGAGCGATCGATAGACCGCTTCGACGGAGCCGGGGGAAGGGGCGGGCGACGTCACAGGGCCGAGTGTAGCCGTGCGGCTCGACGCTCAGGCGCTGCCCGCGTCCGAGACGGTGAGCTCGACCTTGGCGTTGCGAGGCGCCTCGTCCTCGCGGCCGGCCTGCTGGTGCAGGCGCTGGGCGCGAAGCGTCGACCAGTCGGTGATCCGGAGGTCGGGACTCTCCGGGCCGTCGTGGACACGGACGAAGTCGTACTCGTTGTTCCGCTGCGCAGGCACGAAGCCTGCATCGCGGATCAGCCGGCAGAGCGTCGGCTCGTTGAGGCAGTAGGTGGTGCCCGCGCTCGAGACCACGTTCTCCTCCATCATCACCGAGCCCATGTCGTTGGCGCCGTAGCGAAGGCCGACCTGCCCGACATGCGGACCCATGGTGACCCAGCTCGAGCCGATCGACCAGACGTTGTCGAGGTAGAGCCGCGAGAGAGCCTGGGTGCGGAGGTAGGCCGTCGCGCCCGCCATCCGCACGCGGCGGCCGAAGAGGGCATGCGTCTCCTTCGTACCGGTGCCGTCGAGCTTCGCGACGACGTCGCCGGGAAACGGTTGCGAGAGATCGTCGCCATCGCCGCGGCCCCAGTCGGGCACGCGTCCGAGCGGCGTGTTCTCGCGCTGGAAGGGCCACGAGATGAACGCCTTGCACGAGCCGCCGCCGTCGCGGGCGAAGTCGGCGAGGTCGCGATCCTGCCACTGCCGCACGAGTTCGAGGTGATGGATGCGGTCGGCGATGCCCTCGATGTGCCCGAACATCATGGTCGCCGAGGTGTTCATGCCGAGTTCATGCGCCACGCGCATGACGGTGAGCCATTCCTCGGCGGTGCACTTGCCGATGCCGATCTTGCGCCGCACGGCGTCTGCGAAGATCTCGCCGCCGCCGCCCGGCACGCTGTCGAGGCCCGCCTTGCGGAGGGGCTCCATCACCGCGCGGATCTTCTCGTGGAGCGAGTTGCCCGGCGGATCGAAGAAGCGCACGAACTCGACGAACTCCGGCGGGCTGAAGGCGTGCACATGCACCTGCGGGAAGCGCTCCCCGATCGCCTCGAGCAGCTCGACGTACCACGAGAAGGGCAGGTCGGGATGCATGCCGCCCTGCATGAGGATCTGCGTGCCGCCGATCGCGACGAGCTCGGCGATCTTGCCGAGCAGCACTTCGCGATCGAGCACGTAGGCGTCGGCCTCGTCGCCGTCGCGGCGAAAGGCGCAGAAGGTGCACTTGGCGGTGCAGACGTTGGTGTAGTTGATGTTGCGGTCGATGACGTAGCTTCGAAGCACGTCGCCATGCAGCGTGCGGCAGCGTCGGTCGGCCCAGTAGCCGAGCGTCTCGAGCGGCAATCGATCGTGGATCTCGAGCGCCTGTCCGGGGGAGAGCCGGGCTTCGCCGGCGGCGACGGCTTCGAGGAGCCCCTCGTCGAGGCCGGAACGTTCGGGATGGACGGGTGGAGGAAGGTGCATCGGATCGGTCATCGGGAGGCGGAGCGGAGCGAACCCTCGCCGGTCGCGGCGATCGAACGGGGGAGTTGGCCGAGCGACGCATCCCCGTCGCCGACGACCGAGAGCGACGGCGCCGAGAGGCAGCCGCCGGCGATTCCCAGATCGTTCGGAATCCGACTCCAGACCGGCGGAGCCACGGCATGGTCGCAGGGCAGACTGGTCCGAAGGAAGACGCCTCGATCGTCGACGAGGTCGAGATGGCGGAAGTTGGCGGTGTCGAGAACCGTCCCGCGGAGCGTGCTCTCCGCGGCCCGCATCGCGTCGGGAAGCTCGATCGCCTCGCCGCCGCCGAGAAGCTGCCAGCGGCCGCAGCCTTCGGCCGACGCGAGACCCGCGGCACTCGGGCCTGAGATCCGGATCTCGACGGAGACAAGCAGCTCGAGGTCTCGGCGACAGTCGAAACCCAAGGTCCGCGAGGCTGCGCGGCGGGACCATGTCCAGCGAACCTCGAAGGCAAGCGACTCGGTCGCACGAGGCGCCACGCGAGCGACGTCGCGACGGCTCGGCTCGTCTCGGGAGATCGAGGAGGGGCGGGGACCGAGCAGGCTCATCGCGGCAACTCCGCGAGGCCGCGGACCAGGCTCTCGAGTTCCTCGCTGCTCGGACCAGACGGCCCGATCATGCGATCGGCGAGCTGGTCGACCGAGGCGATCATGTCGACCATCCGCCCGACGCGATCGTTGTGCTGGGCTATGGCGTCGGCTTCGCTCGACTCGCCCTTCGTCGCCGCGTCGAGTTCGCAGCCTCGCAGCGATTCGAGCAGCGGATCGATCTCGCGACGCTTGCGGACCCGCAGGATCGTGATGAGCAACTTCCAGACGTCCTGCTCGGCGTGAAAGCGATCGCGACGATCCTCTCGCCGATGCGATCGCGAGACGATGCCCCATTCGACGAGGCTTCGCAGCGTCATCGAGACGTTGCCGCGGCTGACGCCGAGGCGGTCCATGATCTCGTCGGCCGAGAGCGGCTCGCCCACGATGAACAGCAGGGCATGGATCTCCGCCATCGAGCGGGG
>JBMTTG010000102.1:0-9506 GCA_049449095.1 Phycisphaerales bacterium
CTCAGTTCCACCCGATCGCGTAGAAGAGCGCGGTGAAGAAGAGGTCGACGAAGATGATCGTGACCACCGTCTGCACCACGGTGTCGGTGGTCGCCTTGCCGACGCCCGCGGCGCCGCCGGTCACCTTGAGGCCGTTGTGGCAGGCGATCAGGCCGAGGATCGTGCCGAACACGATCGACTTCACGAGGCCGCTCAGGAAGTCGCTCGAGGAGACCTGCTGCAGCGTGTTGTCGACGTAGACCTCGTAGGGGATCCCGAGCGCCCCGACGCCGACGAGCCCGCCCGCGATCACCGCGGTGAGATCGGAGAGCACCGACAGCACGAAGAGGCTCCCCGCGGTCGCGATGACCCGCGGCACCACGAGGAAGCGGATCGGATTGAGGGCCATCGACTCGAGGGCCTCGATCTCCTCGCCCACGACCATCGTGCCGAGCTCCGCGGCGATCGCGGCGCCGGCGAATCCCGTCAGCACGATCGCCGCCACGAGCGGGCCGAGCTCGCGGAAGATCGCGACCACGATGATGTTCGCGACCTTGTCGGTCTGCCCGAAGTCGGCGAGGCTCGGCTCGGTCTGCAGGGCGAGGATCGCGCCGATCGCCCCCGAGACGAGCATCACGATGCCGATCGCGCGGACGCCGACCCGCACGGTCTGATAGACCAGCGCCGAATAGCCGAAGCGCACCTTGCGGAAGAGGACCGCCCGGATCGTCCACGTGACGAGATCCCAGAGCAGCCATGCCAGCGCGCCGACGAACGCGAGCGTCGAACGGAAGATCGATCCGGTCGTCGCGACCGGCCGCAGCACCGATGGAATGCCCGAGGACGCCCCTTCGGCCATCGTTCAGCCTCCGCCGCCCGGGGCGTCGACGATCTTGAACACCTGATTCAGCTTGGCGATCTCGAAGATCGAGCGAACCTTCGGATGGAGCGACGAGAGCACCAGCTCGCATCCGGCCTTGCGGCAGTGCTGCAGCGCCTCGACCAGCGTCGCCACGCCCGAACTGTCCATGTAGGGCACCTGCGAGAGGTCCACCACGATCCGGGTGGGCTTCTGCGCGAGCGCCTTGGCGAGTCGCTCGCGCATCTGCGGGGAGCGGCTCAGATCGACGTCGCCGACCGGCTTCAGCAGCAGGTCGCCGCCTTGCCGCTCCTCGCCGATGGTCATGGTGTCGCCGGGAATCATGGATGGCTTCCTTCGGGAGTCTCGGGATCCGGGTCGGCCCCGCCGGAGGCATCCTCGCAGAACTTCTCGATCACGAGTCGCATGCCGCCCTCGGGCCGCGACTCGTGGCGGCAGGTGCGGGTGAGCTGGCGGATCAGATGGATGCCCAGGCCCCCGGGGCGGACCTCGTCGAGATCGCGCTCGGGAAGCTCCGACGGATCGAAGCACGCCTGGTGGTCGTCGATCTCGACCCGGATGCCGGCGCTCGGCTCGGTGAGCGTGCGCAACGACATCCAGATCCGGCAGTCGTCGGCGTGGCCGTAGCCGTGCCGGATGATGTTGGTCATCGCCTCGTCGATCGCAAGCACCAGTTCGCCTCGGCCGCGTTCGCAGAAGCCGATCCGCTCCGCGAAGGTCTCGAGAAGCGCCCGCACCGCCCCGAGCAGACGCGGCTGGCTCAGCACGCAGAGCTGGATCTCCGGCGGAGTCTCGGAACTCGAGGGCTCGTCGGCCATGATCGTTTCGGAGGGTCGGGGCTGGGTCACTGGGGCGGAGGGAGAAGACCGATGGGCGGAAGCGGCGACGCGGTGGCGATCCGTTGCTCGTAGAGCCAGGTGGTCCACGCTTCGATCGCGACCGCGCGCTCCGGAAGTGGATCGGACGCGTCGTAGCCTCGCCGCTCGCCGACGAGCGACGCGAGCGCCTCGATCGAGACGAAGCGGACCGCTGGATCGTCGCTCTGCAGCAACACCACGAGCCACTGGAGGTCTTCGCGGAAGCGCGGATCGTCGTAGGGCGGGGTGAACGGCGCGTCGAGGTTCGGCCGGTAGCGGCGCATCGTCGCCTCGACCGCCGCGGTGCGGCTGCCCGGACTCGCCGAGGCGAAGTCGGGCGTGTAGGCGTCGATGGCGCAGCCCGACGAGCCCCAAAGGCCCGCCGCCGACGCGACGCCAAGCATGCCGCTGACCGTTCGGCGCATGGGCGGGAGAATACCCGTCGGCGGGACCGGGAACCGCGCGACCAGGACATCGACGTCGGATCCGGCCCGCTCGCGGGAAGTTCCGTTTGACTCGGCGCCCCCGCGGCACGACACTTCCCGCCCACCTTGGACAGGTGGCCGAGAGGCTGAAGGCACCGGTTTGCTAAACCGGCATAGGGAGAATCCTCCCTATCGCGGGTTCGAATCCCGCCCTGTCCGTTCGCCCACGAAGGACCAGTCGGATCGCTCCGACTGGTTCGGTCGTTTCTGGGGGCCGCCCCGCAACGCGCTGCGGACGGAAGGCCTCTGCGGAAGCGCGCTTCGGCAGGTCTCGCGTCGGCCAGGTCCTTGGGCCTACTTCTTCGAGCCTTCGGCCAACGCCGCCTGCGCCGCGGCGAGTCGAGCCACGGGCACGCGGAAGGGCGAGCAGCTCACGTAGTCGAGCCCGCATCGCTGGAAGAATCCGATCGACGACGGGTCGCCGCCGTGCTCGCCGCAGACCCCGAGCTTGAACGCCTTGCGGGCCGACTTCTCGACCGCGCGGCCGTGCTCGCAGGCCATCTTCACGAGGCCGCCCACGCCGACCTGATCGATCGACTGGAAGGGATCCTTCTCGAGCATGCCGGTCTCGAGGTACGCCGGCAGGAAGGTGCCGATGTCGTCGCGGCTGTAGCCGAACGTGAGCTGGGTGAGGTCGTTGGTGCCGAAGCTGAAGAAGTCGGCGACCTCCGCGATCTCGTTCGCGCACACCGCCGCGCGGGGGATCTCGATCATCGTGCCGATCGGAATCTCGAACGGCTTCTTGACCTTCTTCTCGCGGAAGACCTGCGCGATCGTCTCCTCGGTCCACACCCGAAGCTGCGCGAGCTCCTGCCGCGTGCCCACGAGCGGGTGCATGATCTCCGGACGCGCGTCGATCTTCTTCGCGCGGCACATGACCGCCGCCTCGACGATCGCCCGCACCTGCATGCGGAGGATCTCGGGATAGGTGATCGAGAGGCGGCAGCCGCGATGGCCCAGCATCGGATTCGCCTCGTGCAGCTGCTTCACGCGGCGCTTGACGTCCTCGACCGGGATGCCCATCTCCCGCGCGAGCTCGGCCTGCTGCTCCTCGGCGTGCGGCACGAACTCGTGGAGCGGCGGATCGAGCAGCCGCACCGTGACCGGACACCCCTTCATCGCGGTGAAGATGCCCACGAAGTCCGCCCGCTGGAAGGGCAGCAGCTTCGCGAGCGCCCGCTCGCGGGCCTCGGTGGTCTCGGAAAGGATCATCTCGCGGATCGCCTTGGTGCGATCGCCGCCGAAGAACATGTGCTCGGTCCGGCAGAGGCCGATGCCGACGGCGCCGAACTCGCGGGCGCGGCGGGCATCCTCGGGGCTGTCGGCGTTGGTGCGGACCTTCATCGAGGCGTGCTTCTCCGCCCACGACATCACCTTGGCGAACTCGCCGGAGATCTTCTCGGGGATGGTCGGCTTGACGGCGCCGACCATCACCTCGCCGGTCGCGCCGTCGATCGAGAGGACGTCGTCCCGCCCGAACACGTGCTTGCCGACGGAGAGCCGGCCCTTCTCGGCATCGATCGAGAGTTCGCCGGCGCCGACCACGCAACACTTGCCCCAGCCCACCGCGACGACCGCCGCATGGCTCGTCTTGCCGCCGGTCGAGGTGAGGATGCCGACGGCGCTGTGCATGCCCGCGACGTCCTCGGGGCTCGTCTCGGTGCGGACGAGCAGCACCTGCTCGCCGCGATGGGTGCGCTCGACCGCCTCGGCGGCGGTGAAGGCGAGCTTGCCGGTCGCGGCGCCCGGGCTCGCGCCGATGCCGCGGGTGACGATCGCGGCGGCCTTCTTGTCGGCGGGCGCGAAGAACGGCAGCAGCAGCTGCGTGAGGTCGCCCGCGGGAATCCGGCGAAGCGCCGTCTTCTCGTCGATCAGCCGCTCCTTGACCATCTCCACCGCGATCCGCACCGCGGCCCGCGCCGTGCGCTTGCCGGTGCGGGTCTGCAGCATGAAGAGCCGGCCCTTCTCGACCGTGAACTCGATGTCCTGCATGTCGCGGTAGTGCTTCTCGAGCTTCGCGCGGACCTTGAGCAGGTGCGCGTAGGCCTTCGGGAAGTCGCGGGCCATCTCCGAGATCGGCTTCGGCGTGCGGATGCCCGCCACCACGTCCTCGCCCTGCGCGTTCACGAGGAACTCGCCGTAGAAGACGTTCTGGCCGGTGGTGTTGTCGCGGGTGAAGGCGACGCCGGTGCCGCAGTCGTCGCCCATGTTGCCGTAGGCCATCGACTGCACATTGACCGCGGTGCCGTTGAGCCCGCGGATCTCCTGGATGCGGCGGTACTCGATCGCGCGATCGCCGTTCCAGCTCTTGAAGACCGCCTCGATCGCGAGCTCGAGCTGCTTCATCGGATCCTGCGGGAACGCCTCGCCGGTGCCCTCGCGATAGACCCGCTTGTACGACTCCACGAGCTCCGCGAGGCCCTCCGCGGGAACCTCGGTGTCCTCCTTCACGCCGAACTTCGTCTTGATCGCGCTGAAGGCGTGCTCGAACTTCTCGTGGTCGACGCCCATCACCACGTCGCCGAACATGTTGATGAGCCGCCGATATGCGTCGTAGACGAACCGCGGGTTGCCGCTCAGCTCGATCAGCCGCGTCGCGACCTTGTCGGTCAGCCCGAGGTTGAGGACGGTGTCCATCATGCCCGGCATCGAGACCGCGGCGCCCGAGCGCACGCTGACGAGCAGCGGGTTCTCCCCGGAGCCGAAGGTCTTGCCGAGCTCCTTCTCGAGCATGCGGATGTTCTTCCGCACCTCGTCCATCAGTCCCTTGGGGAACCGTCCACCCGCGGCGTAGTAGCCCGCACAGGTGTCGGTGGTGATGGTGAAGCCCGGCGGAACCGGCAGGCCGATCGAGACCATGTCCGCGAGATTCGCGCCCTTGCCGCCGAGCAGCTCCTTCTGATGCGCCTTGCCCTCGCACTTCGTCTCGCCGAAGTAGTACACCATCTTCGTCGGCGCCTTCACGCTCTTCGTGCTCTTCGTCTTCTTCGAGGTCTTCGCGGCGGGCTTGGATCGGGGACGTCGGGGCGCTGCGACGGGCATGGGCATGGGCTCGGTTGGGTTGCGGAGGCTCGTCGCCGCAATCGGCGACAAGGGGCGGAAGTCTATCAGTCGCCTCCGCGGCGATGTCGTCGCGGTACGCTCCTTCGATGCTCCACGCGAAACGCCTCGCCGTCGCGGACGCCGGCTCGTCGACGCCGGATCCCGCGTCGATCCTGGCGCGATGGCCGCGAGATCGCCCGGTCGCGCTGCTGCACGCAGGCGCGGGGGCTGCGACCGCGGCCCGCTGGAGCCTGATCGGCACGCCGACCCGGGGCGAAACGCTCGATGTCGGCGTGTTCGAGGGCGTGCTCGGAGAGGCCCCCGCCTCGGACGATCGGGCGCGCGATGCAGCCAAGGCGTGGATGGCGCGAAACCTCGGCACGGCGTGTGGAGGCGAGGCGCCGTGCACGGACGAACGGCCTCCATTCTCGAACGGCCGGTTGGCGGTGCTCGCCTACGAGCTCGGCGCGATCCTCGAACCCGCCGCCCGCGATCGCCGACGACCGCAGCCTCGCCTCGGCGATGGACCGCTCGCCTTCGCCGCCTCGCTCGATGACGCGCTCGCCTTCGATCACGCGGACGGCACATGGTGGCGGATCGACGAGGCGCCGAGGCCGATCGAGCCGCCACGCCGCGATGGCGCGTCGGAAGGCGGCCCGTGGTCGCTCTCGCCGCTCCAGCCCGACGGCGGCGACGAGTCGTTCGAGGCGAGCGTGCGGCGATGCGTCGAGCTCATCCACGCGGGCGACCTCTTCCAGGCGAATCTCGCCGAGCGCTTCACCGCGACGCTCGAGGGATCCCCGCGCGATCTCGCCGCCGCGGCGCTTCGGCGCGGCGCGGCCCGCTTCGGCGGCTACGTCGAGATCTCGCCCGACCTCGCGGTGCTCTCGCTGAGCCCGGAACTGTTCCTCGCGACGGGCGCCTGGTCCGGTTCACCGAGAGGCGTCGTCACCTGCCCCATCAAGGGCACCCGACCGACGGGCGCCGATCTCGAGGCCTTCGCGAACGATCCGAAGGACGCCGCGGAGCTCGCGATGATCGTCGACCTCATGCGCAACGACCTCGGCCGCGTCTGCCGCCCGGGCAGCGTGCGGGTGGTGGAGCCTCGTCGATTCGAGGCGCATCCGACCGTCGTGCATGGCGTCGCCGAGGTGCGCGGCGAGCTGCGCGGGCCGCTCGGCCTCGACGCGCTCCTCGAAGCGACCTTCCCGCCGGGCTCCGTCACCGGCGCTCCCAAGATCCGCGCGATGCAGGTGATCGACGAGCTCGAGCCCCTGCCACGCGGGTTCTACTGCGGCAGCCTCGGATGGGTCGACGACCGCCACGGGCTCGTGCTCAACGTCGCGATCCGCACCGCGATGCTGCGCCGCGATCGGCATGCTGCGAGCGAGCGTTGGCACGTCGAGTACCACGCCGGCTGCGGCATCGTCGCCGACAGCGATCCGGCCGCGGAGTCCGCGGAACGCCGCGACAAGACCGCGGTGCTCGCGCAGTGGGCGCGGCGCTGAGCGATCGAACTCGGCCCTGGCGTCAGGCGGCGCGTCGAGAGTCGTCGGACAATCGCCGCTGACGGCTCTGCCGCGAAGCGATCGCCCCGAGCACCTGCCGCGCGACGAGCGACGCGTGATCGGCGTCCGCGGTGAAGTCGAATGCGATGCCCGCGTACGTCGCGCCGCCCGCCTCGAGGTGGGTGTGGGCGATCCGCGCGGTGGCGCAGAGCGGCAGCACGCTCTCGGGGCGAAGGTCGAGCTCGATCCAGAACCGCTGGTGATGCGCGAGCAGCCCCGCGAACTCCGGCTCGACGCGAAGGCCCGCGCCGCCGCCGCCGAGGTTCATCAGGGTCGCCGAGAACTCCGGGCCGAGCGTCGGGCGCACCGCTTCGGACTCCCAATCCCGCGTCTCGAGCCGCTCGCCCCCGTCGAGACGCTGCGCCGCCATCGCGAGCAGGCGCTGCATCGGACGGACCGAGTCCTTGTCGAGCAGCGGCCAGACCCGGACCTGCGGAAGCGCGAGCGAGGCGGCCTCCACGCGAAGATGCGTGCGCCGCGTGCGAGAGACCTCCTGCGGCATCTCGATGCGGATCGTGCGGATCGGCCGGCCCGCGACCGAGGCGGGGCCGCCGGGTCCGAGACACGCCGTGCGGAAGAGCCATCGGTTGGGACCCACCACGATCGCACCGAAGACCGTGACGCCCGCCGGCATCGGCACCACGCGATGCAGCAGTTCGGGCGCCTCGAGATCGATCCACGAGTCGCTCATGCGATGGATTCGGAGCTTCCACACGAGATCCGCCGGCACGGCGCCTTCCGCGTCGGCATCGCTCGCGCCGGCCGGCGCGAGGGCGATCTCGAGGGTGCCGCCGCGGCCAGCGAGCTGGTCGAGGCTTCGTCGCCAATGGAGGGTCCGGGAACGGAATGCAGGCACGGCGTCACTCCTGTGGGATCGAGCCGTCGCCGCCTCGGGGACTCCGAGACGCTGCGGCCGATGTCAGGGTGTCGACTCCGTCCCGGCAGGGCTTCAGCGAAAGGGATGGGACGCCGGCGTCGGTGCTCGCCGGAACTTCCCTCTCTTCACATCGGGCGTCACGATGCGACCGAAACGCCCCGTCCGCGAACGGACAGTCGTCGACGGAGGAGCCTCAGCCGAAGCGTCGCGCGACGCAGTTCGGCGGCCCCCGCCTCGCGCTCGCCGAAGCGAGCCCGGTAATAGAGATCGACGATCGCACGGGTGTGGGTCACCGCGTCGTCGAGTTCGCATGGCAGCGACGCGAGGAACCGTCGCGGGGGTTCCCAGTGCGGCCGATCCCACCCGGCGCGCGACCACAGCCGCATGGCCTCGAGATGGATCTCCGCGATCGCGAGGAGCCGACGCCCCGCCCCGCTCGGCAGCGCCGCCTCGCGCCGAAGCCGGCGGCGGCGCCAGACCGCGAGCGTCGCCGCGGCGATCGCGGTCGCGACGCCGAGCAGGATCGCGCCGACCCACGGCACCGCCGCGGCGCCGAGCGCGAACCGTCGCGTGGTCTCGCGAAGCCGCTCGGTGGCGGACTCGATCGCGTCCTCCGCGGTCTGCGCCCAACCCCGCGCCACCCGATCGGCCAGCGACGCCTGGACCGCGCCGTCGTAGCTCACGATGCGGCTGTTCCAGAAGAGCTCGATGCGGTCGTAGATCCATCGCCACTCGTCGAGCCAGCTCCGCCGCGACGCCGCGATCGCTTCGAGATCCTCCGCCGGAGTCGGATCGAGCGAGGACCACAGGTACCGACCGGTGCGCACCTCGACCCACGCGTGCGCGTTCGACTCCCGCACCACGTACTGCGAGGTTCCCTGATCCCACTCCATCGCGATGAACCCGGTCACGAGCCGCGCATCGACGCCGATCGAGCGGCACAGCGCCGCGAGCGCGGAGGCGAAGTACTCGCAGTGGCCGAAGCGATGGCGTTCGAGGAAGGACTCGATCGGATCCTCGCCGTCGAACCGCACGAAGTCGCCGAGATCGGTCGTGTACGCGAAGCGCCCCTCGTCGCGAAGCCAGGCGGCGAACACCCGCGAGATCCGTCGATTGCGCTCCCACCGGAGCTCGGGATCCGCGGCCGCGTCCTCCTCGCTCGGAAGTCCCTCGAGGTCCGGATCGTCGGACTTCTCCGCGAGGATCGATTCGGCGATCTCGCGAATCCTCGCCACGGGGAACTCCGGCAGCGGCGGGATCCTCGCGCCGATCTCGCCGAGCAGCGGCGCGAGCGTCTCCGGACCGGGATACGGCTCGACCTGCACCTCGTAGCTCTGCAGGCGGCTCAGCCGCTCGATGCCGATCTCGCGGATGACCAGCGTCGAGAGATCGATTCCGAAGCTCCGTCGATCGGGCGCCGAGAGCCCGATCGGCGCGAATGCCGCGAAGACGGTCTCGGACGCCATGCTGCGCATCACGACCTGCTGCCGATAGGTCTCGCTTCGCGGACGCACCGGCGGCAGCGAGAGCGGCGTCATGGCCAGATCGGAACGCACCGTGACCGTGCGCATGCGCCGACGCGCGGAGGAGGACGTCCATCGGCTCGAGTCCGGCTGGTACTCGCTCATCACCGAGCCCCGCAGCAGCAGCGGCTGCGGGAAGCGGATCGACTCGCCGGCGCGATCGAGCCACCGCACGCTGAAGACCTCGCGACGGCTCTCGCTGATCCGCTCGCCGGCGAAGAGGTCGACCTCCTCGACGAAGCCCGAGACCGGCGTGCCCGCGAACCCCCCCCGCCGCGGGTCGCTCTCGAGCCGG
>JBMTTG010000103.1:0-9446 GCA_049449095.1 Phycisphaerales bacterium
CCGCTCGCCGCGATCACCGCCCGAAGTCGTCTCGCGGAAGCCGCATCCGCCGCGCCCGACTCGAGCCTCCAGCGCCAGTTGCCGCTCGGTGTGCCGGGCAGATTCATGCGCGTCGAGGGCGCCAACGCAAGCAGGTCCTGCATCTGGCAGATCGCGAGATTGGCCGGCGAGGTCATCGAGAGCCGCACCAGCGCCTCCGCGGGGCCGCTTGCCGGTCCGGCATAGGCGAGGAACCGCCGCTTCGCGCCGCGCTCGAGCGTGCGCCACCATCCCGTCGCAACGTGGTTGTCGTGGGTGCCCGGATAGACCACGCAGTTCGACGGGAATCGATGCGGCATGTCGAAGGCGTCGTCACGCCAGAAGCCGTTCTGCAGGATCCGCATGCCCGGCAGCGCAAACTCGTCGCGCAGTCTCAAGACCGGCGGCGTCACCGCGCCGAGATCCTCCGCGACGAGCGGAAGCCCGTCGGGATGCTCCTTCGCGAGCGCCGCAAGCACTTCGCGGCCAGGCTGCCTGCGCCACGCACCGCGTCGGGCGTTTCGAGCGCGGGCCGGCACCTCGTAGGCCCGCACGAAGCCGATGAAGTGGTCGATCCTCACGAGGTCGAACCGATCGAGGGCACGCCCGATCCGCTGCCGCCACCAGAGGAATCCGTCGCGCCGATGCGCCGACCACCGGTAGTGCGGCGTCCCCCAGAGCTGCCCGTCCTTCGAGAAGGAGTCCGGCGGCACGCCGGTGACGACCTCGGGGCGGCCTTGGCGATCGAGCCTGAAGAGTTCCGGCGCGGCATGCACATCCGCCGAATCGAGCGCGGTGAAGATCGGCACGTCGCCAAAGAGCACGATGCCCCGCGCAGACGCCTCCTGCCGCAGCCGACGCCATTGCCGATCGAAGCACCACTGGCAGAAGGCATGGAACGCGTCGCTCCGGCCGTCGCGCGAGGCGGCGAAGGAGGTCCAGCCCGGCAGCCACCACGACGCCTCGTCGAGGAACCTCGCATGGTCTCGCACGAGCGTGCGGCTCCTCGCCCCTTGCGCGAGGAAGTTCCCATGCGCAACTTCGAGGAGCGCCGTCTTCCCGCGCCGCACCTGCGCAAAGCGCACCGGGCCGGTTCGCGACAGCGCCCGCCGCGCGGCTGAAAGATCTCGCGACGTCAACAAGCCGTCCTCGGCCAAGCGTTCCGGCGAGACGAGCAGCGGTTCGCCCGCGAAGCTCGAGGGGCTCGAGTAGGGCGAGTCGCCGGGCCCGATCGGACCCACCGGCAGCGTCTGCCAGATCGAGAGCCCCGCCGCCTGCATCCAGTCCATGAAGCGGACCGACTCGGGGCCGAGATCGCCGATTCCGAAGCCGCCCGGAAGGCTCGTCACATGCAGCAGGACGCCCGCGCGTCGAGCGGCGAGAAGCGGATGGATCGTCGCCGCGTTCGTCGACTTCTTGGTGGATGACTTGGTCGATGGCGTGGTCGATGCCATGGTCTGTGCACTCATCGATGGTCGCGCTGCTGCCGAGCCTTCGCGCACGTCAAGGCGCGATCGCCCACACCCTTCCCGAGACCGGAGGCACCACGAGCTCGGGGAATCGATCCGGCTCGTCGGGCGGATGGTGATGCCCGAAGACGAGTTCCCACTTGCCGGGCATCGACGCGAGCTCCGGCACGGTCACCGTGGCCTGCCGATCGGAGGCGTTGAGGGCCACGAGCACCTTCTCGTGGCCCAGTTCACGGAGGAAGACCCAGACGTCCTGCGCATCGTCGGCGAGCAGCGTGCGGAAGGAGCCTCGCTTGAGCGCCGCGAAACGATTCCGAAGCGCGGTCGCGCGGCGATAGAACTCGAGCTGCTCGTCCATCGCGCGGTTCTCGTCCGGATCGGCGTAGGGCTCGAGATCCTTCCACAGCATCGGCTTGCGGTTGTTGGGGTCGTCGGATCCCCACATCCCGACCTCGTCGCCGTAGTAGATCATCGGCGCGCCGACGTAGGTCATCTGCAGGAGCGCCAGCAGGCGCACCTTGCGATAGACCTCCGCGGAGGGCTTGCCGGCGTCGTACTTCGCGCCGTCCTGCTCGCGGTTGCCGCGGTCGTACTCGCGATCGGGGTTCGCCAGCATCGACGCGATGCGATCGGTGTCGTGGCTGTCGAGGAGGTTCATGAGGCAGTAGGTCACCTCCGCGGGATAGGCGAGGCGAAGCTCCGCGAGCCGGCGATCGAGCTCGCTCGGCGCGATCTTGTTCGCGCGATCGCCCACCCACGCGATCGACGCCTCGGCGAAGGGATAGTTCATCACCGCGTCGAAGCTGCGGCCGTCGAGCCACTCGTCGGCCCGCTTCCAGATCTCGCCGGTGATGTAGGCGTCGGGATTGATCGCCTTCACGAACTTCCGCCACTCGACCCAGAAGGGCAGCGGCACCTCGTTGGGCACGTCGAGCCGCCATCCATCGATGCCGTCGGACGGATCGCCGTCGCCGTCGGGGTCCATCCAGCGTCGCGTGACCTCGTAGATGTGCTTCGTCGCCGTCTCGCTCGCGAGCCCGTCGGCGCTCTTGGCGAAGACCGGCAGCTCGCCGAAGCCCGCCCAGCCGTCGTACTCGAAGGGATCCCAGCTGCGCACCGCGAACCAGTCGGCGAACGGCGACGCCTCGCCGCGCTTGCGCACGTCGAGGAACGCCGGATGCGTCGCACCCACGTGGTTGAAGACGCCGTCGAGGATCACGCGGAATCCGCGGGCCTTCGCCTGCCGGAGGAACTCGAGGAAGAGCTCGTCGCTCGGCGTCCAGGTCCACGTCGCGGGATCGAGCAGGTTCTCCGACGCCTCGGCCTTGGCGTAGTCGCCCTTGACGCCATAGTGCTCGTCGATGTGCACGAAGTTCGTCGCGTTGTACTTGTGCGGGCTCGGCGACTGGAAGACCGGATTCAGGTAGAGCGCCGTGACCCCGAGCTCCTTCAGGTAGTCGAGCTTCTCGATCATCCCCTGGAAGTCTCCGCCGTAGAGCCGGCTGAAGACGTAGTACTCGTAGAAGGTCTGCCCGTCGCCGCCCTCCCAGGCGCTCGGCGTGTACCACTCGCTCGTCCACGGGCGGACCGGATCGGGGTCGTTCTCCGCGGTTCCGCTGCGGAAGCGATCGACCATGATCTGGTACCAGATCGCGTCCTTCGCCCAGTCGGGGGTGCGGACCACGGGCGCGCGGCCGTCTTGGAGCGAGTAGACCTCGGGGGTGCGTGCCGACATCGAGCCGTCCTTCAGGATGAACACGTAGCGGCCCTCGCGGGCCGCGCCGGGAAGCGTGGCTTCCCACCAGGTGAACCGATCGTCGTCGAGGATCTCCGCCATCGCGATCGCCTCGACGCCTTCGCCGTGCTCGACGAGCAGCTCGATCGACTCGACGTCGTCGCGGAGGGTGCGCAGTCGAAGAACCTCGCCATCCTCGACCGCCTGCCGATAGATCGGAAGCCTCGCGTCGTGCCGCACCGCGACCGCCTCGATCGACCCGTCGCCGCGACGCGCCTGCAGCGTCCGTCCGAACAGCCTCGCCTCCGGGCCGAGCGGCAGCAGCGAGTTGAAGCCGCCATGTCCGTCGGGCGATCGGCGATCGTTCCGCGGATCGTCGAGCCAACGGACTCGGCCCTCGCGATCCGTCGCCACGAACTTGTAGCCATGCACGCCGTCGGGCAGCTCGATCTCGGCGATCCACAGGCTGCCGAGCCGCCGCATGGGCGTCGCGGTGGGGCTCCAGTGGTTGAAGTCGCCCGCGAGATGCACCGAGTCGACGCTCGGATCGCCTTCGAAGCGAATCAGGCACGCCCACCGGCCATCGTCCGATCGGGTCGCGGTCACCGACGCCGGGAGCCGTGGCGTCTCGTCGCCGCGCGACGCCGCGGCGAGGGCGGGCAGCTCGGGTGGAAACGGCGCCTGCGAGGCGGCCGGACCCGCCGCGATCAGGGCCGCGACGATCGCGGCCGCCTCCACTCCTCGGGTCGTCGTGGCACGCATCGGGCGGGATCATAGAGAGGATCGCACCACCAACGATCGCCTGGATCGCGAGGTTCCGACGAGTCCGTCCTTACCATGCTTGCCCGATGACGCCGACTCCGAGAAGCCCGCTGTCCGCCGCGCTCGCTGCAGTCGCCGTCGCCTTCCGCGGAGCGCTTCTCGTCGCCGCGGTCGCGCTGGTGGCCTGGAGCTTCTGGCGAGTCGGGACTCGCGAACTCGGCACGCTGGTCACCGGCGAGTCCGACGCCGAGGTCGAACTCGTCGTCATGCACTGGTCCGGCGACGGCGGGCCCGAGGAGGATGCGATCGTCGAGGAGGCGCTCGCCCGCTTCGAGGTCGAGCACCCCGGCATCCGCGTGCGTCGGGTCAATCCCGGCGATGCGGGCAGCTTCTACACGAAGCTCCAGACCATGCTCGTCGCGGGCGAGCCGCCGGACGTCTTCTACGTGGGCGCCGAACGCCTCGCGAACTTCGCCGAGCTTGGCCTGCTCGCGCCGCTCGACGAGTTCGTCGCCGCGGAAGGCTCCGGCGAAGGCGACGGCTCGCTCGACCTCGACGACTTCTTCCCGGCGACCGTCGAGGCGTTCCGCTACGACGGGTCGAGGGTCGGAGACGGCACGCTCTACGGGATCCCGAAGGACTTCACGACCGTCGGCTTCTACCTGAACCTCGACCTCTTCAAGCAGGCCGGAATCGACCCGCCGCGCGACGACTGGACGTGGGACGAGTTCATCGAGATCGCGCGGCGCCTCGGCGAGGTCCCCGACGCGACCGGCGCCGAGTTCGTCACCTGGCCCTTCGTCGTGCGCACCTATCTCTGGACCGAGGGCGTCGACGTGATCGGCGAGGACTTCGACGATCTCCGCTTCGACGACCCCAAGGTCGTGGCGGCGCTCGAGCGCCTTCGGGCATGGCGCCACGAGGAGGCGAACACCCTGACGAGCGGCCGCAGCCGCGTCGCGAGCGGCTCGGCGGTCTTCCAGACCGGACGCATCGGCATGGCGGGGCCGTTTGGACGCTGGGTCGTGCCGGCCTACTCCGCGCTGACGCCGTCGCCCGACAAGCCCGCCGGCGACATCCAGTTCGAGTGGGACTTCCGTCCGCTGCCGCGCGGCCAGGAACGGGCCAACGTGATTCTCACGGTCGCCTGGGCGATCGCGGATCGCTGCGCAAACAAGCCCGAAGCCTGGGAGCTCGTCAAGTTCCTCACGAGCGCCGAGAACCAGGCCGCGCAGTCGCGGCTTGGCCTCGCGGTGCCGACGCGCCGCGCGGTCGCGGAGAGCGATGCCTTCCTCGACGCCTCCGTCGCGCCCGCCAACGACCAGGCGTATCTCGACGCCGCCGAAGTCGCCCGCGTCGCGGAATGGCCGGTCGATCCGCGCTTCGAGCAGCTCTTCGGCAGCCGCATGGATCAAGGACTTCGCAGCGGCGACCTCTCGATCCGTCAGGCCGCCGACGACTTCACCGCGAACTGGCGTCGCGTGCGCGAGTCGCCGCTCGCCCGCGACGATCGGCCCGGCATGCCTTGGAACGTGCTCGCGATCGCGGGCGCGATCGTGGTCACCGCGATCGCGATCTGGATCGCCCTCGCCCTTCGTCGGCGGCCGGGCGCCTCGCGGGCCGGCGTCGTCGAGGAGCGAGCCGGGCTCCTGCTCGCCTCGCCCTGGCTCGTGGGGTTCGCGGTCTTCATGGCCTTTCCGATCGCGATGAGCCTCGTCCTGTCGCTGGCGAAGTGGAACGGCATGTCGACACTCGGCGAGGCGTCGTTCGTCGGCTTCGACAACTACCGCGAACTGCTCCTGCACGATCGCCGCATGCACACGAGTCTCCGCGTGACGGCGTACTACGCGTTGCTCGCGGTGCCGCTCGGGCAGATCGTCGCGCTCGCAGCGGCGCTCCTGCTCAACTCGAAGGTGCCCTTCATCGGCACCTTCCGCGCGGCGCTCTACTTGCCGAGCGTGCTCGCGGGCGTCGGCACCGCGGTCCTGTGGCGCTGGGTCTTCGATGGCGAGAACGGGCTCATGAACGCGGCGCTCGCGCCGCTGCTCGCGCCATTCGGCCTCGAGCCGCCGCAGTGGTTCGGTGCCGATGCGGCATGGTTCGGCCCGCCGGCCTTCGCGATCATGAGCCTCTGGACCGTCGGCGGCAGCATGCTCATCTATCTCGCGGGACTGCAGGGCATCCCGAAGGACCTGCACGAAGCCGCGTCGATCGACGGCGCCGGCGCGTGGCGGCGATTCCGAAGCGTGACGCTGCCGATGCTCTCTCCGGTCATCCTCTTCAACCTGATCGTCGCGGTGATCGGATCGTTCCAGGTCTTCACGCAGGCGTTCGTGATGACCGGCGGCGAGCCCGGCGACCTCACGCGGTTCTACGTGCTCTACCTCTTCAACCTCGGCTTCGAGAGCTACGAGATGGGCTACGCCTCGGCGATGGCGTGGATCCTGCTCGTGGTGGTGCTGGCGATGACCGCGATCCTGATGCGCGGCAGCCGCGGGCTGGTGCACTACGAGGGACTCAAGGCATGAGGCTCGCGAAGGCGATTCCGTTCCTGCTGCTCGTGGGCTTCTCCGCGATCACGATCTTCCCGCTGTGGTGGATGCTGGTGGTGAGCCTCGAGACGCCGGCCAACGCGGGCGCCGCGATCGTCGGCGGCGGCGAGGTGCTCCGGCTCTTCCCCGAGTCGCCGCAGTGGCAGAACTACGCGCAGGCGATCGAGGAGATGGGAAGCCGCCGGGGCGAGGGCTTCAAGGATGCGCTGGCGAACTCGACGGTGATCACCGTGCTCGTCACCGTCGGCACGATCCTCTCCTCGAGCCTCGTGGGCTTCGCGTTTGCGCGGGTGCGCTTCCGCGGGCGTCAGGGACTCTTCCTGCTCATGCTCGCGACGATGATGCTGCCCGGGCAGGTCACGATGATCCCCCTCTTTCTTCTCTTCAGAAGCCTGGGCTGGATCGACACGATCCTCCCGCTCGTGGTGCCGGCGTTCTTCGGCAGCGCGTTCTTCGTCTTCATGTATCGCCAGTTCATCGCGCAGGTGCCCGAGGCGCTCGTCGAGGCGGCCCGCATCGACGGGCTCGGCTGGCTCGGCATCTGGTGGCGGATCATGCTGCCGCTCTGTCGGCCGGTCACCGCGATCGTCGCGGTCTTCACCTTCATCTGGACGTGGAACGACTTCCTCGGGCCGCTCATCTACCTGCAGCGCGAGGAGTCGATGACCCTCGCGGTCGCGCTCAACGGCTTCCGCAACCAGTACGGGAACCTCGAGCGGGTGCACCTGCTGATGGCGGCGAGCCTGGTGACCATGCTGCCGTGCATCCTGCTCTTCATGGGTGCCCAGAAGCAGTTCATCGAGGGAATCGGCTCCGGGGCGGTGAAGGGGTAGGGCGCGGGCCACGTCACACGGTGGGCGCTCGCTTCGCTCGGTGGGCGCTCACATGGACAGGATGGACTTGATGGACGGAATGGACTCGGAACGCGAAGCGCCTCAGCTCGCGGCAAGAGTCTGGCGAACAACGGGCGGCGACCAGGTTCGTCTCCTTTCTCCTCCTCTCCTCTTCTCCTCCTCTCTCCTTACTCCTCTCTCCTCTCCCCTTTCTCCTCTCTCAGTTCAGATCTGATACGTTTCCACCCATGCCATCGGACGGCATCACTCGCCTGCAGGAACGGCTCGACGCCCGCCGCCGCGAACTGCGGATCGGTCACGAGACCGTCGCGGCAATCTCGGGGGTCTCGATCGCGACCGTGAAGCGGGTCTTCGGGGGCGAACTCGGCGAAGTCACCTTCCGCCACGTCGCCGCGGTCGCCGACGCCGTCGGCCTCTCTATAGAAGGATCGGGTCCTCCGGCCCAGGCACTGCTCGAGCGGCGAGCGGCGGCCAAGGCGAGGCGGGTGGCCGAGTCGATCCAGTCCGCCGCGGTCCTGAGCGGCCGCGGGGTCGCCGCGGACGACCTCGCGCGGCTCGAATCCGCGATCGCAGACGAACTGCTGCTCGGCTCTCCCCGGAGGCTGTGGTCATGACCGCCGCGCCGATCGCCCCCGCCGCGCCCGTCGAGGTGAGCGGGACCGCGCCTCGGGGTTCGGTTGGCCGGTCCGGCCGGCGATCCGAAGTCCCGACCTCGCCGACCGCGCCCTCCGTTCCCCTCGACGAACGTGCCGCGCTCCTGCTCCCGCATCTCGACTCCGCGGCGGCGGTTCACCTCGCCGAAGCCGCGAACCTCGCCCGACCGGTCCTCAAGTACCTCGCCACCCCGCCCAACCATCGCCTCGTCCCCTTCGACCTCGCCTGGCTCGCCACGCTCCATCGCGAGATGTTCGGCGACGTCTGGGGGTGGGCGGGCCGGTTTCGCGACACGCCGATCGCCCACGCGTCGCGGCCGAACGAGATCGACGCCGAGTTGCGCACGATGTTGGCCGATCGCGCCGCCGCGATCGCCTCCGCCGCGCCGGCGCTCGAGCGCTCCGCGGGGCTCCTCGCGCACGCGTGGTCGATCCGACCGTTCCTCCACGGCAATGGTCGCTGGAGCCGGCTGCTTGTCGACATCGACCTGGCGCTCTTTCGCGAGCCCACCATCGCCTGGCCCCTCGACGCGCGATCGAGGCCGGTGCTTCGGGATGCGCTGGACGTCGCGCGTTCGGGCGATCGTCGCCCGCTCGAGGCGCTGCTGCGAGGCTGGCAGCGGCACTGATCCGCGCCGTCGTCGCCCGTACACTTCCGAACCCATGCCGCTCGCTCCGATTCCCGAGATCCTCGACGACCTCCGCGCCGGGCGCGTGATCGTCCTCGTCGACGACGAGCATCGCGAGAACGAAGGCGACTTCGTGGTCGCGGCCGAGAAGATGACGCCCGAACTCGTCAACTTCCTCACCCGCGTCGGTGGTGGATACCTCTGCGTCGCGCTCTCGGGGGAGATCTGCGATCGGCTCCAGCTCGGCCCGCAGGTCGCGGTCAACACGAGCCTCCGCACCACGCCCTTCACCGTCTCGATCGACGGGCATCCGCGGCACGGCGTCGGCACCGGCATCTCCGCGCGCGATCGTGCCACCACGATCCGCATGCTGCTCGACCCGTCGATGAAGCCCGACGACTTCGTGCGCCCCGGTCACATCAATCCTCTTCGCGCCCGCGACGGCGGCGTGCTGGTGCGGACCGGTCAAACCGAGGGATCGGTCGATCTCTGCAAGCTCGCGGGCCTCGCGCCGGCGGCCGCGATCATCGAGATCGTCAAGCCCGACGGCGAGATGGCCCGCATGCCCGACCTCGAGACGCTCTGCGCCGAGCACGGCCTCAGGATGTGCTCCGTCGAACAGGTGATCGAACATCGCCTCGCGCGGGAGCATCTCGTCGAGCGGGTCGATCCGGTCGACGGCGTCGAGATCGACACGCCGCAGGGACGCTTCCGGCTCTTCGCCTGGCGAAGCGCCATCGACGCCCTGCCGCATCTGGCCCTGACCTGCGGCGG
>JBMTTG010000104.1:0-9436 GCA_049449095.1 Phycisphaerales bacterium
AGCACCTGCGACAGCACCACCGCCACGCTGGCTACGCCGAGCGGGCCCAGCACCCCGAGGGCCGCCCCCCCCACGGCGCCGCCGATCTGGATCGGCGAAGGCGAGAACGATCGTTCCGGCCAGTCCTTCGGCTTCTCGAGCAGCTTCGCGACGGCGGCCTCGTCGAGGATCTCGCCGCGGAAGACTTCGCCAACCTGCGGCGCCACGCCCTCCTTGAACGGATAGAGACCGGCCGGCGCGCCGATCAACAGCCCAAGCAGCACGCCAAGCGTGACCTTCTCGAACCGCCGCAAGAGCCATCGGAGCAGGTTGCTCACCGCGACGAGGCCGATCACCACGCCCAGGCCGACCGGAATGAGCGTGAGCGCGGCGTCGACCGCCCCGCTCCACTCGCCTTCCGCGGCCGCCGAAGCGCCGCTCCGGATCGCCTCGAGGATCGGCCGGTACTGCCCGAGCAGGAGCAGCAGATACGCGCCGCTCACGCCAGGCAGGATCATCGCCGCGGCGCCGGCGGCGCCGCCCAGGAAGAGCATCGCGCTTCCCCCAGCCTGATCGCCCGCCACGTCGCCCGACTGCACCCAGGTGATCGCGATCATGACGCCGGCGCCCGCAACCGCGCCGACCCAGGCCCCGACGCTCGCTGGCCGCAGCAGTCGCCAGATCACCGGCACGCCGCCGAGCGTGAGCCCGATGAAGGCCGCATACATGCCCCATCGCAGCCGCAGCAGCGCCTCGCTCACCAGCGAGGCGAAGATCGCGATCGAGAGGACCGCGGCGCCCGCCACCACCGCGACGGTGAGGATGGGGCCGAGGCGAAGGCGAAGGCGGGAGAGGTCGGAGATCGCCTCGATGAAGCGGCGGTAGACACCCGCCGCCACGAGCATGGTGCCGCCGGAGATCCCCGGCACGAGGTTGGCAAGACCCATCAGCATGCCGCCGAGGGCGAGCCTCAGCCACGTCGCACCGGCCGGAGCGGGCAGCGCCGCCGACTCGTTTCCTGCAGGCTCCTGCGGATCGGATCGCATGGCGCGTGGCATCGACCGGGACGACGTGGCGGCTTGAACGAGGCCGGCCTCAGAACGGAATGCTCAGCCCCAGATACGCCTCGGCGCCGTCGAAGCCGTCGTTGCTCTCGCCGGTCCGCGCGTTCGAGAAGTGGTACCACCGCACGCCCCCCATGAGCCGGGACGCCGAACCCTCGGAAACCTCGAGCGTGAACCCGACGCCGATCTGCGGGTTGAACTTGATGCCATTGGTGCCCGGCGGCAGATCGCCGGTCAGGTACGCCACGCCCGCGCCGGCGTCGGCGAAGACCGTCCAACCCTCGCCATCGAGGAAGTGCCAGCGAAGCAGCAGGGCGCCGGAGACGAGCAGCGGATCGTCGCCGCCATCCTGCACCATCGCTCCGAGTTCGAAGGTCGGCACCAGCGAGAGGCGATCGACGAGGAAGTACTCGAACTCGCTGCGGAACTCTCCGCCCGTCGTGGTCGAGAAGTCGCTGATGACGCCGCCGAGGAGGTTCAGGCGCCAGGTGCCGGCGGCGCCGAAGTCGTGCTTGGGCGCCGCGGCCGGAGCGAGGTCCGCGGCGGACGCTCCGCCTTCGTCGCTCGGCGGATCTTCACGCAGCCCACTGCCGTAGGCGAGCGAGAGCGGCGTCGTTCCGATCGGAAGTTCGACGGGCTTCGGGGGCGACGCGTCGGCCCGCCCGGCGAAGGCGAGCATCGTGAGGATCGACGCGGTGCCAAGGGCGCGGATCCCCGCCGACGATCGAAGCGGCGTCGCGGCGGCGGGCACTTCGATCTCGATGGTCGGGCGAGGCTCGACGTCACGGGGGACCGCGATGCCGGCCTGCAGCGCCACCTCGAGCATCTCGACGATCGCGCGGTTGGCGCCAGGCATCGGAAGCGCCCTCAATGCCTCCATGTCGACCCAGCGGACCTCCTCCGAAGCAAGCGGACGCGGGGCGGCTCCTCCGGGGCGGCTTCGCGCCACAAACGCGTGCAGGCGAACCGCCGGCTCGAAGGCCTCCTTGGGGTCGATCTCCTCGCTCGTCCCCAACGTCGAGAGCACGACGATGTCGCAGCCGGTCTCCTCGAGGGTCTCTCGAATCGCCGCCGCCTCGGGCCGCTCGCCAGGCTCGATCTTGCCGCCGGGAAACTCCCACAGCCCGCCCCGAGGAGCCCCCTTCCGGCGGCGGGCCACCAGCACCCGGAGGTCCGCCGGTGACGGAGCAGATTCATCAATGACGACAGCCAGGGCGATCTCGATCATGGGGCGAGCCATCCTTCCGCAAACCTCTGTCTTATTGGCACTTGTGCCTCGGCCCCGGGACGCCGCTCCCCCGCCTTCGCAGACTTCGGGATGATTCTCATTCCAAACCGGAATTGGCGTTGACCGTGGCTCCCGGCCCCCGATACCTTTCGTCGTTCGCTCGACCAACCCAGTCCATCGCCGGAGCCTCTCGGGGTTCCGCGAACCCGCCGTTCGGAGGTGTCGGAGCCTTCGGACGGCGGTCTTTTTGACGAGCTCACCGCGCTCGCAGCGTCGAACGACTCGCAGGGGACGGCCGCGGAGCGCACCTCACCCTCCAGGTGGCAGACGACTCGCGCGATCCGACCCCTCATGGGGCCGGCGCCAACGGCTCGGGCAAGGTCGGGCCCGTCGGCGGCCCAGGCATGGGAACCGGCGCGGTCGCCGGCGAAGGCGTCTCGCCCGGGAGTGCATCCTCCGCCTCGACCTCGCGCTCGAGGTCGCCAAGCGACGCCTCGGGGTCGACCTTCGTCGTCTCCTCGGCGACGATCGTCCTCGACTGCAGTCCCCGCGCCCGGAGCAGCACGGCGGCAGGATCGACGTCCACCGGCACCATGGTGAAGTGCCACGCGTTGCGGCTCGTGAAGTCGGCGGGGATCAGCTCCGCGACGAGGTCCGGCCCGATCCAGTCCCAGGCCGGCGCCTTCGCTTCGGCGGATCCGTTGATCGGCTCATGCCCTTCGAGGCGAAGCTGCACGTCGTACGTGCCGTAGTAGAGGATCTCCGCCGTCACCGGCGTGCGGCCGATCTCGCGATCGTTGAGCAGCACCAAGGCCCCCGAAGGCTCGCTGGTGATCTCGACGGTGCGGCGCACGCACCCGAAGGCGAGCGGAAGCGTGGACGCGAACAGCGTCACCGTGGTTGCGCGAAACGAAGGTCTCATCCGAACTCGTCTCCGCGGAAGGTCGAGGCCAGATACGCGTCGCGCACCTCGGGATCGTTGATGATCTCCCGCGGCGTGCCCTCGCGCAGGTTGCGTCCCTCGTGGATGATGTAGGCCCGATCGCAGATCCGAAGCGTCTGCTGCACGTTGTGATCGGTGACGAGGATCGCGATCCCCTGCTCCGCGAGCCGACGCACCTCTTCCTGGAGCTCCTCCACGGTGTGCGGATCGACCGCCGCGAACGGCTCGTCGAGCAGCAGCAACTGCGGCCGCGTGACGAGCGCCCGCGCGATCTCGAGGCGCCGACGCTCGCCGCCGGAACAGGTCCGTGCCGCATCGTGGGCCTTGTGGCGAAGGCCGAACTGGGCGAGCAGCTCCTCGCGACGTTGCCGGCGCGCGATGCGCGAGAGCCCCATGGTCTGGAGGATCGCCTCGAGATTCTGTTCGACGGTGAGTCGCTGGAAGACGCTCGGCTCCTGGCTCAGGTAGCCCATGCCGAGCAGCGCATGCCGGTACATCGGGAGATGCGTGACGTCCTCGCCGCGGAAGACCACCCGGCCCGATTCCGGAGTGATCATGCCGATCGCCATGCGGAACGAGGTGGTCTTGCCGGCGCCGTTGCGGCCGAGCAGCCCGACGATCTCGCCCGGATCGACGTCGAAGCCCACCCCGTCGACCACGCGGCGACGGGAGTAGCTCTTCACAAGATCACGCGCCGTGAGAAGCGGCATGGGGCGAGTGTACTCCGACCTGCGACGGCTTCGGTCGGTCAAGCCGACGCGGCCGCCTCCTCGCTTCCCGGATGCGACGAAGACTCCACGCTCCGATCGACGCGGACCCGCTGGATGTGGGTGGGCGCCGCCAGCTCGACCTCGAAGCGCCATCCCGCGAAGTCGCAGCGTTCGCCCTGCGCGGGCACGCGTCCGAAGTGCGCGAGCAGGAACCCCGCCACGGTGTCGTAGTCGCGGTCCTCCGGAACCTCGATGCCGAGCCGGTCGGCGAGGTCCTCGATCGGAAAGCGGCCGTCGACCATGAAGCCGCCGTCCTCGCGGGCCTCGATCTCGGGGAGCGTCTCGCTCTCGGGCTCGTGCTCGTCGTGGATCTCGCCCACGATCTCCTCGAGCAGGTCCTCGATCGTGACCAGCCCGCTCGTGCCGCCGTACTCGTCGATCACGATCGCGAGATGGACTTCGCTGTGCTGGAAGTCGCGAAGCAGATCGCGCACCGGCTTCGTCTCGGGCACCCGGATCGGCTCGCGCAGGAGCGGCCGAAGCTTGAACTCCGCGCCGTCGGCGCCGAGGTACGGCACCAGGTCCTTCACGTAGAGGATGCCGAGGATCGTGTCGAGGCTTCCCTCGTAGACGGGGATGCGCGAGTGCCCGGCGGCCGCGATGAACGAGCGGATCGTGCCGAGGTCGTCGGTGCACTCGATGCCCTCGATGTCGGTCCGAGGCGTCATCACCGAGGCCACCTCGGTCTCGGAGAAGGCGATCACGTTCTCGAGGATCTCCGCGGCGGACTCGTCGAGCCCGCCCTGCCGCTGGGTGTCCTCGATGCTGCGAAGGAGGTCCTCTTCGGCCTCCGCGCCGCGAAGGTTGGCGCCGGTGAGGCGCCGGACCGCCTCGTCGACGAGCCGGTAGGTGCGGCGCAGCGGCCATCCGCCCGCATCGACGAGCCGCAGCACCGGCGCCGACTTCACCACGAGTCCCTCCGCGGCATGGCGAGCGAGGCTGCTCGCGAGGAGCGAGGTGAAGAGCCACAGCACGACGACCGACGAGCCTGCCGCGGCGAGGAACGGTCCAGTCTCGAGGCTCGTCTCCGCGCCGAATCCGCACCACTCGACCACGAAGAGCAGCACGATCGCCACCCGCCCCACCGTGCGCAGAAAGCCCACGAGCTGCGAGAGCTCCCCGAGGCGGCCGAACATCCACCGACGCGACTCGATGCGGCTTCCGAATCGCTCCTCGAGCGCCGACTCGCTCGCCTCGTTGAGGGCGATCGCCAGCGCCGCCAGCCACGTCGTCAGGCCCGTCGCCACCACGAGCACGATGCCGAGGATCGTGGTCACGGCGAAGGCTCCTCCTCGGTCGCGGGCAATCCGATCGCCCGCATGATCCGGTCCTGCGCTTCGCGCATCTGCGTCGCGGCGGCCGCGGTGTCGTCCCGCTCGCCGGCGAGATGCAGCAGCCCGTGCGCGGCATAGAGCAGGATCTCCTCCTCGACTCGACGCCCACGCAAGGCGGCCTCGCGCTGCGCGACCTCGACGCCGATCGCGAGATCGCCCACCAGGCCGCCCGCCGGATGCCCATCGGGATCGAGATAGCTCAAGACGTCGGTCGTCCCCGCGACGCCGCAGTGCTCGCGATGAAGGCGATCCATCTCCGCATCGTCGAGGAGCGCGATCGCGACCTCCGCCACCCGCTCGGGCAGGTGCACCGCGAGCTCACGCCCGCGCGAGGTCAGCCAGGCAAGATCGATCCGGATCCCCGCCGCGGCAGAGCCCGGCGTGCGCCGATCGATCCAGATCAATGCCTCTTCCTCCGCATCACGCCCCGCCCGCGAGGGTCCCCGCGAAGGAGGCTCCTCGTCCGAGTCCGAGGACGACCCGGACGCGGACGCAAGAGGACGGCTGTTCAAGGAGGAGTCTGGATTCATCGCGGACGCAGGCGGCTCCGGGAGGCCTTCGTCAGGCTCCGATCTGAAGCGGCACGAGCTTGGGGCGGACCCTCGCCTCGAACTCGCTTCGGAACTTGTTGACGATGGTGCGGACCGCCCAGTTGTTGCCGTCCGCAAGGCCGCAGATCGTGGTGCCGGGTCCGAGGCCCATCGATCCGGCGAGTTCGAGCAGCAGGTCGAGATCCTTCGTCGTGGCGTCGCCCCGCTCGATGCGGCAGAGGATCTTGTAGGTCCACGCCGAGCCCTCGCGACACGGCGTGCACTGTCCGCACGACTCGTTCTTGAAGAAGCGCGAGATGTTCCGGGCGACCGCGACCATGTCGGTCTCCTCGTCGAAGATCGTCGGGCAGGCGGTGCCGAGGCCGAGCACCTCCGCACGAGGCCCGATGTCGAAGTCCATCGGCACGTCGAACTGGTCGGTGCCGAGCACGCCCATGCTGACGCCTCCCGGGATCGCGCCCTTGAAGCGCCGTCCGTGCCGGATGCCGCCGCAGTGCTTCTCGACGAGCTCCTTGAGCGTGATGCCCAACCCCATCTCGTAGACGCCCGGCCGATTCACGTGACCCGAGACGCCCATCAGCTTCGAGCCGTAGCTCGGCATGCCGCCGAGCGAGCTCTCGACGCCTTGCTTCTTCCACCACTCGACGCCATGGCGCAGGATGCCCGGCACCGAGGCGAGGGTCTCGACGTTGTTGACGATCGTCGGTCGGCCGAAGAGCCCCTTGACCGCCGGGAAGGGCGGCTTGATGCGCGGCCAGCCGCGCTTGCCCTCGATCGCCTCGAGCAGTCCCGTCTCCTCGCCGCAGATGTAGGCGCCGGCGCTGCGATGCAGATGGCAGTCGACCTTGAACGGCACCTTGCCCTTCATGAGGCCGGAGCCGCCGAAGATGCCGTGCTCGTACGCCTCGCGGATCGCGTTCTCCACGACCCGCGCCTGATGGTGGTACTCGCCGCGGATGAAGAAGTAGGCGGTGTCGAGCTGACACGCCCAGCACGCGATCGCGATGCCCTCGAGGATGAGGTGCGGATCGAAGTCGCAGAGGAGGCGATCCTTGAAGGTGCCCGGCTCCGCCTCGTCGCAGTTGATCGCGAGATAACGTCGCCCACCGTCGGGCGGCGCCACGAACGACCACTTGAGCCCCGCGGGAAAGCCCGCGCCGCCGCGGCCGCGAAGGACCGCGGCCTTCACGGTCTCGATCACCTGCGAGGGTTGCTGATCGAGCGCCGACTCGAGGGCCTTGTAGCCGTCGGTCGCCACGAATCGGGCGTAGTCGACGGTGCGTCGTTCGCGGGGATCGCCCCACGGCGGCGTGGGGATGCGCTGGGTGAGCGAGGGGGCTTCGAGGGTCATGGGGCTCGCGAGTCTCGGGAAGAGGCGGCTCGGACAGGAATCGTCAGGAATCGTTCGCGTGGCGAGGCGGCGTGGAGTCGGCGTGGTCGGAGGGCGCCTCGATCTCGTCGATCACGGTGCGCCGAAACCGCAGCCCCTGGTGCTCGCGGACCTCGCTGCGGCGTTCGACGAGCACGCGCTCCGTCGGGACGGGAGCCCGAACGGCCTGCACAAGATGTCCCACCGCCTCGCCGAGGCAGCGGGCGATCGGCTTGCGAGGCTCCGAATCAGCCATGGCCGTCGTGCCCGGCGTCGAGCTTCGCACGCGCCTCGTCGACCAGACGGTCGACCGCCTCGACGGTGAGGTTCTCGTGCAGCACATCGTTGAAGAGCGCCACCGGCGCGGTGTCGCAGGAACCGAGGCACTCCATCGTGAGGAGCGTGAAGCGTTCCTCATCGTCGGTCTCGCCGGGCTCGAGCCCGAGCTTCTCCCGCAGATGGTCGAGGATCGCGGCGTGCCCGCAGATCTCGCAGGCGATCGACTGGCAGACGCCGATCACGCAGCGTCCCACCGGCTCGGTCTTGAACTCGTCGTAGAAGCTGACCGTGTCGAGCACCTCCGCGGAGGTGATCCCCAGGAACGTCGCGATCTCCTCCATCGCCTGATGGGGGATGTAGCGATGCTCGTGCTGGATCTCGTGGAGGATCGGCATCAGCGCGCCGTGCGGCACGGCGTAGCGAGGCAGGATCTCCTCCCGAAACCGGGCCTTGAGCGCGTCGGTCAGGTACGGCTCGGCGCGACGGGCGATGCGGGCGGAGGCGGAGTTCTTGACGTTCCAGGACATGCGATGCGATCCAGGCGAGGCTGGAGAAGTGTCTCAGCGATCGAGTTCGGCGGCGATGATGTTGAGCGATCCGAGCACCGCCACCACGTCGGCGAGCTGATGCCCTTCGATGAGCTTCGGGAAGACCTGGTAGTTGATGAAGCACGGCGGCCGCGTTCGAGCGCGCCAGGCGCAGCGGCCTCCGGAGGAGACCACGTAGTAGCCGAGCTCGCCGTTGGCGGTCTCGACCGCGTGGTAGCTCTCGCCGATCGGCGCATCCCACCCGCGGTTGTGCATGTGCAGCTCGAAGAGCTGGATCGTGCCCTCGATCGAGCCGTAGACGTCGCCCTTGGACGGGGTGTTCGCCTTCGTGTCGACCGAGACGTTCATGGGCCCCTTGGGAATCCGATCGATCAACTGTCGGATGATCGAGGCGGACTGACGGATCTCCTCGCAACGCACCATGTACCTCGCGAGGCTGTCGCCGTCGTTGGAGATGGGCACGCTGAACGAGACCGGCTCGGCGCCTTCGCCGTCCCAGTTGGGGGCGTAGCAGAGGTACGGATCGGTCTTGCGGACATCGCGCTTCACGCCGCTCGCCCTCGCGATCGGCCCGCTCAGCCCCCACGCGATCGCGTCCTCGCGCGAGACCTGCCCGACGCCCTGCAGGCGGTCGACGAAGATGCGGTTCCGGTTGAGCAGCGTCTCGAGGTCCTTCAAGGCCCGCGGCAGGCGCTCGTCGAGGAAGCTCTTCACCATCCGCCGGAAGACCTCGTCGTCGGGGATGTCGCGCCACGCACCGCCGACGAGGGTCCAGTCGGGGTGGAAGCGCTGGCCCGAGACGTACTCGATGATGTCGTAGATGAACTCGCGCTCGTTGAAGCCGTAGAGGAAGCCCGTGAAGGCGCCGAGATCCAGCGCCGCGGCTCCCACGCAGAGCAGGTGGTTCTGGATGCGACCGATCTCGCTCAGGATCGTCCGCAGGACCATCGCCCGCGGGGTGAGCCCGATGCCGAGAAGCCGTTCGACGGAGAGGTGCCACGCGACGTCGTTCGCGATCGGACTCATGTAGTCCATGCGGCTGACGGTGCACACGTACTGGTTGAAGTCGTGATGCTCGCCGAGCTTCTCGAAGCCGCCGTGCAGATAGCCGATGTGGGGCGTGCAGCGGGCCACCCGCTCACCGTCGAGTTCGAGGACGAGCCGAAGCGTGGTGTGCGTCGCGGGGTGCTGGGGCCCGAAGTTCAGGATCCAGCGATCCGGGGTGCGGACGTGGTCCTCGAGGTATTCGGTCGTGTCGAGATCGACGTCGTACTCGGAGCCGGGCGAGATCTGGAAGGGCATGAAGCGGTCCGTCGCGGGTCCGGTCGCCTGCCGCCGGCGACCTGAAGGGGCGAAGTATAGATCCACACG